>DATLBD010000023.1:0-6393 GCA_035527135.1 Methanothrix sp.
CCGATAAGTTTTGAAGGGACCAATTTCACCAATGGCGTAAGCTTCCGAGAGGCTAGATTCGAGGAAAATGCAGATATTGCCAAAACAGAACACGGTGGATATGTCAACTTTTGGTTAGCTGAATTTATGAAGGATGCTAACTTCGATAACGTTTTATTCAAAGGTTATACTGATTTCAGATGCGCAAATTTTAATGGATCTGCCAGTTTCTCAGGAAGCCAGTTCTACAAAGAAGCTACGTTTTATAAGGCATATTTCATCAGTCAAACCACCTTCAATACCGTGCGTTTCTTCAGAGTCGCGAACTTCGGGAATGTATTGTTTGATGATGTAGCAGACTTCGAGTACTCTCTTTTCAATGGATATTCAGACTTCAGATTTGCCCGTTTCAGTAAAGATGCCAGCTTCCGAGGAGCACAATTCAATGGATCAGCTGATTTCCGGGACTCCCAATTTAAAGGAGAAGCCGAGTTCCAGGAAACCGGATACAGAACGGATTTTGACATTAGGGGGATAAGGTTCTCAACCCTAAAGATCGAATGGCCTTCGATTGAGAATTTCCTGATTTCCGATGGCCCTGTTTACTTACAATTAATCAAAAATCTAAAAAATTTAGAGCAATTTGATGATGCTAATGAATGTTATCTCAAATATAGAATATATAGCATGAATAAGAGGAGCTGGTCGGATGAGCGCAAATATCTCGATGTCTTGGGTTGGTCTAGTTGCGGGTTTGGCGTGCGCCCTGATTTCACGATCGTCTGGATGCTAATCTCTATCATCCTCTTTGCGATTCTGTATTGGGCAATTGATATCTTTCAGGAACAGCCTTACCCGTTTTCCCAAAAATCCTATAAAAATTCACGCAATTTTACAATTGTTGACGCAGCAATGGAGATATTTAAGGAGCAAACTCATCCGTTGGCACAAAATCCCACTAAGAAAACACGCTGTACATCAATCATAGACGCGACCATCTTCAGTGCAGCCCTCTTCTTCACCCTGCCGCCACCCCTTGACTTCATTAAATCTCGGCACTTCAGAGTCTTGTACGTTCTAGAGGACATAATAGGATGGCTTCTCATGGCGCTGTTTTTAGTAACCTTACTCAATGTGATGATGAATTCCTGAGGTCGTACGTAAAATGAATCATGGTGGAGTAGATGCGGTTGAAGATATAGCGGGATGAATAGAAATAAATACTTTAGAAAAACAATATAGTATGTCCTCGCCAGACAGAATAATTCACTAATGTGCATGAATGAAGGTAAATGTACATCAGTTCGTCCCCCCTTCTGCTCACGATTTCCTTCTGAATGCATTCAGAATGGGTCGGGTACACAAACGTTGTCAATCAGATCTAGCCGGATATGCGAATTCCGAGAAGCCTTCCTTTGACGAGCTTGATTCCTGCACAGCGATCCGCGATCATCTCTGGCCTGTAGCCAATCCACAAGGAAATGATGTTAACGACATCAGAGTGGCTCTGAATCTAATTCGCGAGGGAAATAGGATCAACTACCTGGGTAATGGGAGGACACTTGAGAGAGAAGATAGCTATTTGACTCCACAAAATTTTTACCTTCCGGGCTAACTCAACAAAAGGAAGCCAGAATATGCCGTACTATCTTATAAGGGTGGCATACACATCCAAGGGATTTGCTGCCTTAGTCAAGAATCCCCAGAACCGAATGAATTCACTACGACCGGTTTTTGAAAGTCTTGGAGGAAAACTCCACGGTATGTGGTTTGCCTTTGGGGATTACGATCTTGTAATCATCTGTCAATTGCCTGACAATACGAGCGTTGCTGCAATTTCTATGGCAATCTCAGCGGGCGATGTTGTTAAGGCCGTTAGGACAACGACATTGATGACTATGGAGGAAGGAATTGAGGCTATGAAGAAGGCAACAATTACGGTTTACCAACCACCAAGCAGTTGAGATATTGCTACTTGTTCTGCTTCTCGGCCACCAGATCCTCAAACTCGCGGGTGGCATCGATGCCCTCCAGCTCGCGCTTCTCGATTAGGGCCGTCTCTTCGATGCACTCCAGCTTGGTCTCGCCGTCTACGATTACCACCGACTTGGTCCTGGCCACGGCAGAAAGGCTGCTCATGAGCCGGGCCTTCTTGAGCATACTCTGAGAAAATTTGCTCACACCTGTCAGCACCACCAGATGCTTCGTTCTGGTAATGGCATTGAAGGGGGCCTGGGCCGTGGGAACTACATCGAATCCTATCTCCAGGAGCAGACGCAGGATATTGTCCGTCACCGGTCCCTTATCCTCCACCGCATTTCCAGGATGGAAGGGGTCCACGGGCTGGATCAGCTCTTGCTCGAATATCTCCTCCAGCTTGATGGCCACATCCACCGATGTGTCCATGTCCTCCACCTCATACTTGCTTATGGTGCGGCGGGAGACACCGATCTCAGACGCCAGCGCCCCCAACGATATACCGCGCTCTAGCCGCAGCTCCCTCATCCTGGTGCCGTCGATGCGTACATAAAGCCCTCCATGCGCAGCGTAAACCAATGGCAAGGCCTCGTCTATCAGGCAGTCCGCCAGGGTGTTAAGACTAAGCGTAGGAATCCCATAGCGAAAGTAGACCGCGCCCCTTTCAAGGTACTGGTCTCGGGTCTTCTCGCCCACTAGTATAGGGCTGGCAAAAAGATGCTTGGCCAGACGGCGCACCTCGGTGGCTGTCTGCTCATTCAGGCCGTCGATGTTGGAGAGAATCTTGAGGAGCAGGAAGAGATCTCCCTTTCGGGCCGCAAGATCGAAGCTCCTGGGACGGAGATAGCAGCGATCCGATGTAGAGAACCCGGCCTGCCTTAGAACATCCTCCACGCGCTCGGCGAGAAGTTCCTTATCCATCATTATATATGTCCGTTTGACGCCTATTTAAGGTTGACCATGTTCATTGGAATAGATGATACCGATTCTGAAAGGGGACTATGCACCACCTATCTGGCCGCAGTGCTGATGGAGAGGCTGCAGCCACTGGGAGAGATTGTCGGCCGGCCAAAACTGATTCGTCTCAATCCCTGCGCCCGATACAAAACACGCGGCAATGCTGCTCTGGCCTTCCAGCTGGAGAGCGACCGTCCGGAGGATGTGAAGGATGTGGCCAGCAAAACAGTCCTGGAGCTGTCCGACTTCTCCGGGATGAACACCAATCCTGGTCTGGTGATCGCAGAGGAAGTGACGACAAAGATGACGGCCTTCTACCGGCGCGCCGTCACTGAGATTTTGGAGATAAGAGAAGCTAAAAAACTGCTGGATGAAGAGGGAATCTGGTACCGGGGCTTTAAAAAGGGGCGCGGCCTGATCGGAGCCCTGGCAGCAATAGCTGCGGATCTGCCCGATTTCACATATGAGCTGGTCGCCTACCGGGAGCGTTCGCGCTGGGGCACGCCACGCAACATTGATGAAAGGTCCGTTTGGAGAGCGGATGCCCTGACCTATCCGCGCACCTGGGATACAGTAGATCATCATAATAATAGAATCGTCTTTGCTCCTCACTCAGGAGATCCCGTTTTGTTCGGCATAAGAGGCTCAGATGAAGAAGCCATTTTAGAGGCATTCCAGACCATTAAATCAGAGCCTGTGGAGAGGTGCGTTCTCTACCAGACTAACCAGGGTACAGATGCCCACATCCTGACAGGCGAGATCGCCGATGTCCAGGATAGCCAGAGCTACCGGCTGCACGGGTTTGTGGCCGAACCGGCGCAGGCTATTGCTGGCGGCCACCTTTTCATCGCATTGCAGGAGGGCGCTAGCCGCATTAACTGCGCCGCATTTGAGCCCACCAAGGACTTTCGCGCCGTAGTAAAGCAGCTTGCTTTGGGCGATGAGCTGGAGGTTTATGGATCGGTCAGGGAGGGCACGCTCAACCTGGAGAAGCTCAACATCCTCCATCTGACGGAGAGAGTGGAAATGGTAGTGCCCCTCTGTCCAAATTGCCAAAGAAGCATGGAGTCCGCAGGCAAAGATCAAGGGTACCGATGTCGACGCTGCAAGACTCATGCCGAGAGCCGCGTGCGTAAGCTCTCCCCCCGCGATCTGGAAACTGGCTACTTCGAGGTGCCGCCCTGCGCCCGCCGCCATCTCTCGAGGCCTCTGGTGCGCATGAATGGGGAAAAGGCGCATCCCGCTCGGTAGAGATGCCCGATAGAGAGATGCTTACGGTTTTTTGGCTTGTACCTGCAGCGATTTCACCTCAACTAAAAGCAAAATATTTAAATAAAAATTTTTGGATTTGAGAGTGATAGTAACAATACTTGATAGCCGAAAAATAGCTGAAATGAAGATGGCAAAAGCCACCTTCAACCTCCACGCAGGAAAAGTTACTTCTTAAAGGCGCCTTCCAGTGGCGGGATGACCTGCTTTTTGCGAGAGAGGCACTTCTCCTTGTAGATGGAGTTGTTAGCGAGCTTGCCGCCGAAAGCCTTCTCAAAGCCCGCTGCTGCGACTTCATTTCCTACGAAGAGCAGATCGCTGGCCTCTTTCATGACATCGGTGAGCATGAGCACGATCATATCCATCTTCTCGGCCTCTTTCATCTTGTTCATCTCATCGAGTATGGCGGCTCTCTTGGATGCGAGATCAGCCAGGTCCATGACCTCGACCTGGCCCACGCCGGACTTGGTTCCGGAGAAGTCGAACTTCTTGAAGTCGCCCAGGAGAATTTCCTTAGCGGACTTTGCGGACATGTTGCTCTTGGCCTTGAGCAGCTCCATGCCGAAAGCCATGGGGTCTACGCCCGCGATCTTGGCCAGCTTCTCCACGGCAGCCTTGTCGCGAGGAGTGCAGGTCGGGGACTTGAAGAGCACAGTATCAGAGAGAATAGCAGACATCATCAAACCGGCCATCTCCTTGCTGATTGCGATATTGTTCTGCTCATAGAGGTTCGCGAGGATGCCGCCTGTAGCGCCCACCGGCTCATTGAGGAAGAATATGGGCTTGCCGGTGGCGAGGCCGCCGATCTTGTGGTGGTCTACGATCTCCACTATGTTCTCCATGTTCAGGTTGTCCACAGCCTGACCCATCTCGTTGTGATCTACCAAGATGACCTTCTTATCAGTGGCATCGGTGAGCTTCTCGGGATAGGGGACTTTGAAGTAATCCAGCAGGAACTTGGTTTCGGCATTAATGTCTCCTGCAGCTGCGGGGACGGCCTCTTTCATTCCCATGGCGTTCTTCAGATTGGCATAAGCTATTGCAGATGTTACAGAATCGGTATCTGGACTCTTGTGCCCAACTACATAGATCTTGTCGGTCAAATGAAGCACCTCAGCATTGTTAATGTAGAACTTCAACTTAAAGCTTACTCAGGCAACAGAGACACTTATCCTGAAATTAATATATCCCCCTTAGAAAACTTTATAAATCCCGGCTGCATTCAAGTTATGTCCCTTTAGAGGGCTGGCATGAGCCTAGAATTTGTTCTGCTGTGAATGCTGGTGCAAGAAGGGGACTACAGGCCGCGTTGATAGGTCCTTATGGTAGGATATTGACTATCTGTCTACCTATGACCATGAGACAACCCAAATGCGGTACAGACGCCCGCTGCGAGGGTTGCTGGACTGACTGCGGATACCCATCGGATGACGTGCCAGAGTTAGTATCGGGCGACAGCACATATTTCCATTTACGTGATCTAATGAGGGATCTGGTGAAATTTAAGGGACCTTTATCCAGGATTTTTTCCCGGATCATGGAATTAGATTTGTAGTAGAAGATGCACTTTTTCCGGATTCAACGAATCTGCAGCGATAATTTAATCTCTCTCCTGCCAAAAGCATGGAAGTATGAAGGGCCAGCTCATCACCCTGGAGGGCATCGACGGTTCGGGAAAGAGCACAGTTGCCAAGCATATTGCCTCAAGGCTAGCCGAGCTGATGCCTGAAAGAAGATTGGTGCTTACCGCTGAGCCGACGGCCGGAAAGGTGGGACGCATCCTGAGAGAGGAGCTGGCAAGAGCAAGCAACATCGAGGCCGAGAGCTCTGCCGCCTCGCGCATGCAAGAGCTTTTTCTCTTCATGGCAGACCACGCCCATCACCTCTCCAAGACAGTACTTCCATCCCTAGAGGCAGGTGCAATTGTCCTGTCCGATAGATATGCCGACTCCACAGCAGCCTACCAGGGGGTGACGCTGAGAGGAATCGTGCCAGATCCAGTGCAATGGATCCAGAGCATCCTCGGCCCCTGGAATTTGCCCCCGGATAAAACACTCCTCTTCGTCTTAGATCCTCGCTCTGCCTTAGAGAGAATGCAGTCGCGCCAGGGTCGGGAGAAATTCGAGAGGCTCGAGTTCCTGCGATCGGTGGATGAGAACTTCCGCCGCATGGCCGCCCTTGAGCCACAGCGATTTGTGCAGATAGACGCCG
>DATLBD010000024.1:0-2044 GCA_035527135.1 Methanothrix sp.
GAGAGCAGCTTTGCCGAAAAGCAGGATAAGTATGGGAAATTCTGGCAGTCGATCACATCGCAGTCGGTGCGAATGGATAGAAGCTTGCCGGCGAAAAAGGCGGCCTGCGATATTGACCTCTTGCCGTTGCTATAAAGGGGCATGGACGGGCAGATGCCGTGCAGGTACACGCCCTCTCTGAGGATCTCGTTGTCTCCTGACCACCACTTCATGCCGTAGCAGTGCACCTCATGTCCTCGAGCCGCCAGCCGGCGGGAGAGTTCGTGAATCCTCTTTTCCGCTCCTCCCTTCACCCAGGGGTAAACGGCGTCGTAAACATAGGCGATCTTCATCGAACCTCTTCATCCTGCAGCCTGTTATTGCACAGTAGCCGGGCTTATGAACATAGCGGAGAGCATTGTCCTGAATTTCCTGGATGGAAAAGATCATGGCTATAAGGTGCTCGGGGTGGCTATCCCCTCGACGGGCCCGCATTCTCACTGGGACTTTGCAAAAATGAGCGAAGGCCCGGCCCGTGGGCGGGGCACTGAGGTGCAGCTTGGCTTGCCGGTATTCACTAAGAGCGAGCGAGATTGTCTTAGCGCAATCGCCTAAAAGACTTAATGTTACTGTCCTGCAGGGCCTTGCCGACATTTCGGATGGCTCTAAAAATTCCAGTCCGCTATACAAGTGCGTAGGTATTTATTCGATACTGGCATCAAGCTGATTATGCGACAGGTGATTCTCACTCCCGGTGAAGACGGCTACTGGGTAGCAGAGGTTCCAAGCCTTCCCGGATGCATCAGCCAGGGAAAAAGCAGGGAGGACGCCCTTACGAATATCAAAGAGGCGATAGAAGGATACATTGCCGCTCTGAAGGATGACGGCATTCCTGTTCCTGAAGAAAACTTCGAAGTTCTTGTGGCTGTGGTATGAACAAGTTGCCTGTGGTCTCTGGTAAAGAGTGCATATTCTCTCTTGAGAAAGCAGGATTCTACATAAAGAGACGAGAGAGTAGCCATGTGATTCTTAGGCGGGACGATCCATTTGCTCAGGTAGTTGTTCCCGATCACAAAGAGATCGATCGTGGCACTTTGAGAGCCATCATAAGGCAGGCTGGGCTTTCGGTCGCTGAGTTTTTGAAGCTGTTATAAAAGATTAGGCGTTGGCCAAAGTCCCTCCAATTCTTGAAGGGTGATTGATTATGGAATACACAATTCTGATACTATCTGGCAGAGGAAGGCGGCTTTTGGTCCGAGGTTCCGTCTCTGCCGGGCTGCTTTTCTCAGGGAGAGACTATCGATGAGACCATGCAAAGCACCAAAGAGGCCATCGAGGCCCATCTGCTGGCCTTGAAGGAGGACCAGATTGTGGCCCCGGTCGAGGAGAGCCTTTTCATAGGCAGGGTCCTGGTAGAAGAGTGACTTTTCTGGGCCTCGCATAAAACTGTGAATTAGAAACGGTTCAGCTCCCCCAGCCTCTCCGCCCCTCCCATCAGTGCCGTTCCCACCAGCAGCGCATCCGCCCCCGATCGCATCATTCGCAGGGCATCCTCCTGGCTGTGCACCCCGCTCTCCGCCACCAGGAAGACCCCTGCCTCCTTCGCTCTTGGCGCCAGCCGCTCGAAGGTGCCCAGATCGACCTCCAGAGTATTCAGGTTGCGGTTGTTGATGCCAATGATCTCCGCCTCGGTCTTCAGCGCCGCTTCCAGCTCTTCCGCGGTATGAACCTCCACCAGCGGCTCCATTCCTTGAGATCTGGCAGCGTCCACAAATCTGTTCAGATCTATTCCCAGTGCGGCGATGAGCAGTACCAGGTCTGCCTGCACTTCAGTAAGCTGCCTCTCCTCGAAGATGAAATCCTTTCTCAGGATTGGAAGCCCTGCTCCTCGGGCGATCAGGGCGTTTTCTAAAGCGCCCTTAAAATGCGTGGGCTCGGTGAGAACCGAGATTGCGCAGGCATTGTTTTCGGCGTAAGCCCTGGCGTAGGCTGCTACCTCTTGCGACGTAAGGGCCCTGCCTAGAGCCTTGGGCTTGATCTCGGCAATAATGGGAATTATGCCCCT
>DATLBD010000025.1:0-3416 GCA_035527135.1 Methanothrix sp.
AACAGCAAGCACATCGGAAGAGGTTAGTATCTCGTGAATTCGCTTCTCTTCCTCGTCGAGTTGGCCCCCGATGACCACCTGCCCCTCGCCGTTCTTGAAATCAAGGAACCGGAAGGGCCTGCCTTGCGATCCCCTGCGCCATTGCAGCCACTCCTCGGCGACAAAGGGGCCGGTCGGGCCCTCGTCAATGGTGAGATGGTAGGTGATGAGACGCGAATCCCGGTTCTCCCGGTATCCCAGCTCGATCTCGATCGGGCCCTGGGAGCCACGGGTGCGAAGCTCCTTGAACCGACCTCGTTTGTCCCAAGCTTTGCGAAGGCCCATTGAAAAGCATTCGGATAGAAAGGCGAAGACATCGAAGATGGTAGATTTGCCACTGCCGTTGGGGCCCAGGAAGACCGTAAGAGGGGTAATGCCCTTGAGGGAGAGGTCGTGCAAAGCCCGGTAGTTCTTTACGTGGAGGGACTCGATTAGGGGGACAGAGAGAGTGGGGCGAGAGTTATCGATCATAACTTCTTATATAATGATTTTGCACTTATTTAATGGTAACCAGATGCAATGTGAATATTCTTCGTCTTAGAAACTGCATTCTGGCAGAAAATGGCTGCGAGAGAAGAGCATCGAGCGTGTGGCAATCTGCGGTTGCATGAGGCAAATACGGTCCCTACATGGCGGCACGCCAGGCCGTCCATCTGGCCAGGCAGGCTCTGACCGGCTACACAGAGAATAAGAAGATCATCGAGCCCCCGGACCTTCCGCCCGTCTTCGAGGAGAAGCGAGGCGTCTTTGTGACCTTGCACGAGGACGACGCACTGCGCGGCTGCATCGGCTATCCCCCGCCTATCATGCCATTGGGAAAGGCTATTGTTGACTCGGCCATCAATGCCTGCTCCTGCGACCCGCGCTTTCCCTGCGTGCTCCCGGACGAACCGAAGAGAATCGAGGTGGAAGTGACCATACTCACCCGGCCCGAGCCTTACATCGAGCCCAAAAAGAAGCTGCCTGAGCTAGTGAAGATCGGCAGGGATGGGCTGATTGTCACCAAAGGGCCTTTTTCCGGCTTGCTCCTTCCCCAGGTGGCACCGGAGTGGGGCTTCGATCCGCTGGAGTTCCTCTCCCAAACCTGCGTCAAGGCAGGGCTGCCTCCCGATGCCTGGCTGGATGAGGATACCGAGGTGCAGCATTTCGAGGCGCAGATTTTCGCCGAGGTAGCGCCGGAGAGAGAGGTCTTCGAGAAGAGCTTCACGGAGAGCCCCTGCGGGACGGTATAGAGCGGGCAATCAATCCCCTCAAAGCCCAAGCGGAGATAAATCAAATCACATGGGAAAAGTCTTTAACCAGAGTTAACCTTATTAAAAGCATGGCCGGTGCGGTAAGACCGAAGGAATCCCAGGGATGTGTTATAGGTTCGAAGATCACGCGTAGCGAGCTGACGCAAATTCAGGATCTAATTGATGCAGGAGTCTATCTTAATGCATCCGACTTCGTCCGAGAAGCTATCCGTGACAAGCTGGCTGCCATAAAAGTGATTAAATGCCGTGACGTCGATTATGAGACGGCAAAAAAGGAGATCATTGGGTACTTCCAGAGAAACAAAGAGGCCTATCCTGATGAGATCTCCCAAGATCTGGAGTTTGATTTCGACCTGGTACGCCGCATTACAGCCGAGCTGAAAAAAGAGGGCCGTCTGGAGGCCGTTTGATGGAATGCTATGAAGATGGCGATGCATTGCACGGTGCAAAGATCTACGCAGAGGCTCGAAAGATGCAAGGTCCGACTGTTATTGTGAAGAGCGGCAGGCACAAGGCGCAGAGCATCACACTGATAGAGAATGCCGAAGCGGTAATCATCCAGAAGCTGAGATGGATTCCTGAGCATTAGGGGCTAAGGTCAATCTCTTCTGCACGCTGTTTTAGAGTATTCTGTAGCCCTTGCAGAAATACCTGAAAGCTCCTGGAACGATTGCGAGAAGGCACCATATGGGCAGATATTGCTCTTGCCGCCTTAATTTTAGCCAGACCGCTCTTGAAATAGCCAGCCCTTTGCAGCTCACGTTCCATGGCCTCCCAGGTTCCGCCTTTGATCGCATCAGGGTCTCGGTAGGCGGATTTCGTTGCAAGAGACGGAGAGACTCGTTCGTAAGCCTGATGAATTGCCTGCACGTCCCCGAAGAACCAGGCTTCTAGCTCTTCAATTGCGATTCTGTTCAACACCTGAAATCGGGAGCCTTTTTGGGCCATGCTCTTGGTGACAAGGCCAGCATCCCTTGCTGCCTGGTCCAGCTTTTCTTTCAGGAATTGGCAGTCTTCTCGATCTTCATCGACCAGCACCACGATTCGCCAGTCTGGAGGCAAGAAATTCCCATAGCCTTTGAGCCGCTTGGGCAATTTGCTCAGCAGATCGGTTTTGCTCCGGTAGGCGTGGATATCAAATGTGATGCCGCCTGCGCAAATCTTCGGAACCAGATTTTGCAATGCAGCCTCGGCAGAAGGCTCTTCCACAAGGAACTCGATATGCATGTGGATTTACCTCTGAAGCCTATCTGCGGTTTTATGAGATGCGACAATCTTCGGACCTCCGGACGCGGTCAAAGGATCTCCCACCTCGAAGTAGCCCTCCATCCAAAGCTGCCCTAGGCTCGCGCCCTCCTGGACAAATTCAGGTATGCCCTTCATATCTGCCGCCCTACGGGCTTGGGTGTAGCCCCGCTCGTCTCTGTAGAGCACCCAGAGCTCTTCCGGCTTGAGGCCATCTACGAAGAACGGAGAGTGGCTGGTGACCATCAACTGCGTTCTTTCTGTGGCCATGCGGCACTCCTCCGCTAGTTCGGGCAGAAGGCGGGGATGAAGATGGTTTTCCGGCTCCTCGATACCTATCAGCTCTGGTGGATTGGGATCGTAAAGCAGTGTCAGATAAGCCAGCATCTTCAAGGTTCCATCGGAGGCAAACTTGGCCAGGATGGGCTGCTCGAAGGGAGCATCCTTGATCTGCAAAAGAAGACGGCCATCGGGCATGAACTGGGACTCCACTTTCTCCAGCCTAGGCACGCGCTCGGAGAGCGTCTTGAGGATCTCGGCCAGCCGGTCATTGTGCTGCTCTTTGAGGTACTGGATAACATTGGGGAGGTTGTCTCCTGTCTCAGAGAGCCTCTCCTGGGGCCCGGCTTCAGGAATACCACGAGTGGCATCTGCAGTTAAGTAAGAGAGATACCAGCCGGCGATGAATCTGCGCAGTGCGCTGATCCTGGGATGCTTGGCTAACTGGCCCAGGGTATTAACAGCAAGCACATCGGAAGAGGTTAGTATCTCGTGAATTCGCTTCTCTTCCTCGTCGAGTTGGCCCCCGATGACCACCTGCCCCTCGCCGTTCTTGAAATCAAGGAACCGGAAGGGCCTGCCTTGCGATCCCCTGCGCCA
>DATLBD010000026.1:0-10275 GCA_035527135.1 Methanothrix sp.
TGGCGGCGCTGGTGCAGGGATTGAAGAGAAGCAGTAGGCAGGGCTTCTCGCACCTGGAGATAGGCCAGCCACTTTTATCAGACCTGCCGGATTGCCAGAGGATTTCATCCCTCCTGCCTTCTCTTTGGATGGGATCCCCATCCAATTCCAACGCAGCAGATGAAGCGGCAGATGAAACCGTAGATGGCACTGCAGATTACACTGCAGATGAAAAGCCGCCGGGCGGATTTTCTCTGCGGAACCCGGTAAAAGAGGCGGTGCTGCTGGTGGGCCACGGCACGGGCCACCCTGCTGATGCTCTCTATTCCCTCATGGCCCAGATCCTAAAAAGAGAGCACAGGAACGTCTTCCTGGGCACCATCGAGGGCTTTTCCGGCCTTGAGGATCTATTGCCCGAGCTGAAAGGCTGTGGGGCGAAAGTTGTGCGGCTCTTGCCCTTTTTGCTTGTAGCGGGCGGACACGCAGAAAACGATATCGCTGGCCAGAGCCCAGAATCCTGGAAGAGCACCCTGGAGCGAGAAGGCTTTGAAGTTGCGGCCGATCTTCGCGGCCTGGGCGAGAGCCCGGAGATAGTTTCTCTATTCCTGGAGCACACCAGAAATGCCCTGGAAAAGATGGAAAATAGATAGCCCGCTAGGTAAAGAGGGCCTTTGGACAGTTGTAAGTTAAAATCCTTTTGACCAATATGTTTATATGCCAGTGCAAGCATGTAGGGGAGGTTGCAACGGCATAGATTCAAGGACTTTTCTTGAGATGTTTTTGTAGCATAAGTCGATTCTTTGAGTCGATAAACGGTAAGTGAATTTAAATGGAGAGATACGGAAGCGGAAGCAGAGGCGGCTTTAGCAGCGGCCCCAGAGAGATGCACGATGCCACCTGCGCAGAGTGCGGAAAGACATGTCAAGTACCCTTTAAGCCTGATGGTTCCAGGCCTGTGTACTGTAGCGATTGCTACCAGAAGCACAGACCAGCCAGACCCGCCGGTTCATCCAGGCCGCCCAGAAGATACTAACTGATTTGATTATTCTCTAATCGATCTGTCCTTAGCGAGGGCGCATTATCCGCAACTTGCGGATCAGACAAAAGCAGGGCTGAAAAGAGTCCCTGCATTTTTTTGATTCTCAGAATTCTTGCGTGGCTGATAAATGACATTCTTGGCTCTTGGCTTTTTCGCTGAAAATGCTTATGACAAGATAATAATTTAATATTAGAAAGAAATAGTGATAACAATGCAACTTACAGAAAAATTGATAAATGATGAGATCGTAGATGGCATTCTCAAAGAGGCAGCAGATGGATATGGTGACTTGATAGCGGAAGCCTTAGTTCATAAAGTGAGTGTGAAATCACTGCAAAAAAGAGTCGTGCAGCTGCGCGATTTGAGGGTGACATGGATTTCTTAAATGAAAAGAAGGTGCACTATTCGTCAGGTGCGTGCGCCAATTGTGGAAGCTCCTCGTTGGCCTCAAAGAGAGGCCCTCACGCCGACGATTTGAAGCTGTGCACTTCCTGCCTGGAAGAGCGGCACGTCTCCTTAGATGATCTGAGGACCAATGTAAGAAGGCAATTCGATTTGAGCCGATCTCCCAATCTTCGCAGTTGCTTTTTGAGGCTGCTTCTTTGCAGGGAGGTAGACCTTGCGCCTGCCGGCTGGAGAACGGCAATTGCGCTCGGATTTGAACTGAAGGACGCAGGCTTTGCTCTTCAAGAATCAAGGCAAATCCTGCTCATGGCAAAAGCGAACTCAAATGTGGTGGACAGCTTGCTGGATAGTATATACCAGAAGAAGGGCCATGGATCTTTAACCTGCGAGCAGATCCGAGAGCTGGATGTGATCTGCGATCAATGCCCCAGTCAATATAAAATTGCACGGCGTGAGCATAAGACTGAGATATGCTCAGCTCTAGCTTGAAAGACAGCCGCAAAAGAACAGTAGGAAGAACTGTAGAGAAAACAGCAGAGTATATTTACCTGTATGTAGTCTTATTTCGATAGATGGCTGAAAAGAAAAATTACTGGGAGATGCAAAAGTCGTTCTGGAAAACGCCGATAGGAATTGTGTTCTGGATCCTGCTCCTAGCGGCATTCCTGGGCGGGGGACTGCTGGCGCTTAACGTCTTCGGCTCCCCTTATCCTGTCATTGAGTCCTTTCATTCCGATCCCGTGGTCGTGAGCCCTGGGGACGCCTCCAACTTGAGCTGGAGCGTCATTGGAGCCAACCGGGTAGAGATCGACCAGGGAATAGGCGAGGTTCCGCTCAAGGGTTTTATCGAAGTGAGGCCGTCTGAGACCACCACTTACAGGCTGACGGCTGTAAACGGCTCGATAAATAGATCCATGACTCTCAAGATAATGGTGGGTAAGCCTTGAGTTACTGCTCGCATAGCGTATCTTGCGTGCGGAAAAGCAGCTGAGGAAAAACAATAGAACTGAAAATATTCGGCAGGCGGGCCCCAGGTATAAGTGAAAAAAGGATAAAAAATAAATAGAATACGTTTAAAGTTTTGCAGAGAGTTCTGCGCAAAGAATGCGCTGGGAACTCTAGCATTCACAATTAAGATCAAAGGGGTTTCCGGGCATGATTTCTATTTCGATTTGCAGAACATGGACCATGGTTAAATTATTACAAATATTATTACTATTATTGCTTTTCACATCAGTATCGCTTTTTATTTTTCCTTCTATCGCCCTGGCCACTCAGGATGAGGCTTACGGGATAGTCACAAACATAGTGGATGGCGATACATTCGACGTTACAATGGAGAAGGGCGATGCAAAAGTAGCCTACGGTGTCGAGAGAATCCGCCTGGCGGACGTCGACTCTCCCGAGATGGACTCAGATAGCGGGCCGAATGCAAGGGATTTCACCTTTGCCGTGCTCATGAACAAGAGGGTCTACCTGGACATCGACGACCTTTCAGCAGCTGGCCGGGACAGCTATGGCAGGCTGATCTGCGTGGTCTACCTTACAGGAGTCTACGGCCAGCCAATAGCTGCTCCCAATTTCAATCGCCTAATTGTGGACAGCGGGCATGCCAGGCTGAAGAACTTCACCAACAACGAGTTTGATCCCCAGGATTGGCAGTCCGGACAGGGCTCCCAGGTGCAGGCCGAGCCGCTTCAGAATTTGGGACAGGACTGGCAGCAAAATCTGACGGAAGATCTGCTCCCCCGGCTGCAGGAGTCGGCAGAAAAAGAGCTGGATCGCGCAGCAAAAGAGGGCTGGGAATGGCTAAAAGGGCAGATAAGGGTTTGAGTTTTTTTAGGGATCGGAGAATAAAATCAGAAGTACGCGGCTTCAGTTCGAAACTTCTGAGTTTATTATATTAGTGCAATATACTTAATGGGCAAGAAGGCGTGGAGAACCACCATAGAAGATACTATATTTCTTGAGGGTTACTAATTATTCATGAGAGGTGTAATATTATTTACGATATGCATCGCACTTTTCTGTTCAGGGTGTCTAGAGCAGAAGGATAGCGGTGATAGAAATGGACCCCAGGCAATGGGTGAAGGGGCAGTAGGGAAGGTAACCATAACTGGTTCATCGACGGTATTGCCGCTTGTAGAAGCAGCCGCCGAGGCTTTCAATGCCCAGCAGAATGATTGCCAGGCAACTGTCACCGGCGGGGGCACGGGCGCAGGCATTACTGCCATTGCCGAGGGCCGATCGAATGTTGCCATGGCTTCCCGAGAGGTGACCTCGGATGAGTTGAGCAAATACGGCGACAAATTCCAGCAGTTCGATATAGGATATGATGGAGTCGTCATAGTCGTGAGCAAGGCCATCTATGACGCAGGAATCAAGGGATTAACCACGGAGCAGGTCAAGAAGATTTATGCTGGAGTGGTCAAGAACTGGAAAGAATTAGGAGGCCCAGATGCTGAGATTTATGCGATTGGCAGGGAACAGGGCTCTGGGACCAGAGATACATTTAACGAAGACATAATGAGTGATAGGAAGGCAGAAACCCCTGGAGTAAGCACCACAGCGATGGGAAGTTCTGAAGTTAAAACAGCTATAACAGGTAGCGATAGTGCTATCGGATACTTGGGCTTCAGCTATATGGAAGGCGGAAACATAGTTGCCATAGCACTTGATGGCGTTATGCCCAGCATGCAAACCATAAAGGATGGATCCTATAAGTTGCAGCGACACCTCTATCTGTACACATTCGGCGAGCCCACTTCTTGTGCAAAGGCATACATTGACTTCGTGACCGGTACCGAGGGTCAAAAGGTTGCAGAAGAGAATGGATTTATCCCGATATAGCTATCGATCTTTCTTTTTTTGCTTTTTCAATAAGGGCTTGACGTAAAAAGCGCCTCGTTTCTTCGTTCACATCAAGCTTACCCCCAGGAGTTAAGATAGCCTTTGGCGAGGCGCGAAACCCGGAGGCAGTCCTTCCTCAAGAGCCTGACACCCGCCAGCGGGAGCTTTAGCCGCCGGCAATCCTGAGGGGGCGTAGGGACGAGAAGCCGTAAGAACCTGCAGGGCGTTTTCATCGCTCCGCCCGACCTTGACCTCAGGCCGAGATTCATCGCAAGGTCTTCGGCCCGGCTTGGCCTCCCGGGCCGTAGCGCATACTCCCCTTGATACGGTCTTTCCCATTAACCTGGGATCTTTCCTCGTCACTTACACTATGATCGGCCAGGATCATGGTGTGCCCATTGGCAGGACAGCGGGGCCGTAGCAGGGATCGTCCTGGCGCGCTACCATTTGCCATAAGGCTAGCCATAGCATTGCTGCTCTTCTGGTGCGGGCCAGGGCAGATCTAAAGCGATTATCCTATACCCTACTCGGCTCCTTACAAAAATCTGAGCCTGGAGGCCGCCGTTTCCCTTATGCTCTTTGGACCCGGGGGTCAGCCTTCCAGCAGAGTTCTTAGTTCTGGCCGAGCAGGCCGAGACCGTCTTTTTCATTGTTCTCACTATCATAAAACCGCGGCAACCTTAAATAAAGGCCGGGTGAGGTTGGAGGGGAGATATTGCTTGTCAATAAAGGATGATCTGGCCTATCTGAAGTCGATTCGCATATTCGTTGGTCTGTCCGTCTTCATCTTCGGGCTTACGACTGTGATGGGTTATTTTGCCGCGGCCGTCGATCCCGAGCTGGCATCTAACTGGACTCGAGAGCTGGAGGCGCTGAAATGGATTTTCGATCAGCCACCCATCGTCATAATGACAATAATATTCCTGAAAAATCTGCTGGCCTCGGCAATGGCCATGCTGCTTGGCCTGGGCCTGGGGCTCGTCCCCCTGATGGTCGTTACCAGCAACGGCTTTCTCCTGGGCATAGTAGGCTATGCAGCTGTGCAGAAGGCAGGCTTTCTCTTTCTGACGGCAGGCATCCTGCCCCACGGCATCATTGAGTTGCCCGTGGTTTTGGTCAGCATTGCCATCGGCTTTAGGTTGGGCTATCTGCTGGCCCTGACCCTTGCCAAAGAGAAGGTCGACCTTTCCGGCGAGACCAGGATAGCAATTCATTTCCTATTGCGCTGGGTCGCGCCACTACTATTCCTGGCCGCAGCCATTGAAACTTTTATCACCCCTATTGCTATATCGGTGGTTACATGACCGATTCCAAGATAATATCCAACTCTAAACCCAAGACCGGCTCATTGGCCGGGGGCAAGACCGATTCGGTGGCAAAGTCAAAGACAAAGGATAGCAAGCAAGCCAAGCTTCCTGCCAAGGAGAGCTTTAGCGAGTGGTACCACGAGCTGCTCATGACAGCGGAGATCATTGATAATCGCTATCCTGTCAAGGGCATGTGCGTCTGGTTTCCCTTCGGCTTTGCCATCAAAAAGAATGTCTACGCAGTTATCCGGGAACTTCTAGATCCTGATCATCTGGAGACCCAGTTTCCCCTCATGATCCCGGAGAATGAGTTCATGAAGGAGGCGCAGCATATCAAGGGCTTCGAGGAAGAGGTCTACTGGGTGACCCACGGCGGGACATCGCCACTGGAAGTCAAGCTCGCGCTTCGCCCTACCAGCGAGACGGCCATCTATCCCATGTTCAAGCTGTGGATTAGATCGCATGCCGATCTGCCCCTGCGCATTTACCAGATCGTCAATACCTTCCGCTATGAGACCAAGCACACCCGGCCGCTCATACGCCTGCGAGAGATCACATCCTTCAAGGAGGCGCACACCGTTCATGCAACATGGGAAGAGGCTGCAGAGCAGGTGGAAGTGGCCATTTCCAGGTACTCGGAGTTCTACCGTCGCCTGGCCTTGCCCTTCCTGGTAAGCCGTCGCCCCAGTTGGGACAAGTTCCCTGGCGCGGACTACACCACAGCCATAGATGTGATTATGCCCGACGGCAAGACGCTGCAGGTGGGCACGGCGCACCACCTTGGCTCTACCTTCGCCAAGACCTACGAGATCACCTACGAAGCGGAGAATGGCGAGCAGAAGCTGGTCTCTCAGACCTGCTACGGCATATCCGAGCGCTGCATCGCCGCTCTCATCTCCGTGCATGGTGACGAAAAGGGCCTGATGCTGCCCTGGGGAGTAGCTCCTATACAGGTAGTGATTGTGCCCATCCTCCTGGGCGACAAGGAGAAAGTGCTGGCAGTTTGCCGGGAGCTGCAAAGCAAGCTTTCTGCGGCTTGCATACGCGTGCAGCTTGATACTAGCGATGAGAGGCCGGGAGCCAAATTCTACAAGTGGGAGATGAAGGGCGTGCCCATTCGTCTGGAGGTTGGGCCCAGGGACATTGAGAAAGGTGTCGTCACCTTGGCTCGCCGCGATGGCGCAAAGAAGGCGGTGCCCATGGACGGCCTGGTCGATGCCGTCCGCAAAGAGGCGGAAGAGCTTCAGACTGCGCTCTACACCAAGGCCAAGGATCTTCATGAGGCCAAGGTAAAAGAGGTCGCCAGCATCGAGGAGGCCAAGGCGCAGACGCAGGTGGGCGTGGCACTGGTGCCCTGGTGTGGAGAAGTGGACTGCGGTCATCAGCTGGAGGACCAGGTAGAAGCTAACATGCTGGGCGAGCCGCAATATGTCTCGCTTCCCGAGGCGGCCTGTGCTGTCTGCGGCAAGATTAGCCCGGGCAGGACCTACATGGCCAAGCAGTACTAAAATTAAAAATTAAACTTGTGGTATTGGATCCAATCCTTATTTTTCTATTTTTATATCACTCTGAGGCATTAGAGTTGCGAGTTATTTTGCAAAAAGTAATACATTACGGGAAAAATATTGGAGGGGGGAGACCACAGTTTCATGCTAGGGCCCAATTATGCAAATAGGATTTTTAGAATCTGGCCAAAATATCATGGCCAAATTAGACTCATTTGCTGCTGAAACCACAATTGACCTTTTCTACTGCGGCCAATTATTACTATATCTTTATCGTATTTACCTTTTTTGCCTAAATAACCAAAAATTGTCCGCAAATAAACGGAAAATATAAAAAATATTTCTGACAGAATCTGGATATATGTTCTGATTTGTAACAATTGCTTATCATTTTGAATTTTATTATTATAAATGTTTTTGGCCAATATAGGTGGCAGGCATACTCCCATTTTTTTTCCGACAGAAAAATCTGCCAAGATCACGTATTCTAGTGCTATCTGAAAAGACTTATCTAGATCAGCATTACCAGGATGTAAGATTGTCCATGGATCAAATCCCCTTAATGCAGCTAGCAGGTATTATTATCATAGGGATAGCTGCCCAGTGGTTTGCCTGGCGTCTAAAGCTCCCATCTATCCTTTTGCTTATGGTCTTTGGATTAATAGCAGGCCCTGTAACAGGATTTTTGCATCCCGATCAGTTATTGGGGCCGCTTCTTTCGCCTTTCATAAGCATATCTCTGGCATTGATTCTGTTTGAGGGTGGGATGAGCCTGAAGATCGCAGACCTGACTGGAACAAGGACTGTTGTGCGAAACCTCCTTACCATTGGAGTCCTCACGACATGGTTTATAGCCTCAAGCTCTGCATATATTATTTTAGGGCTAAATCCGCTCTTATCAGTGCTTCTAGGGTCGATACTAGTTGTGACAGGCCCCACGGTTGTAACGCCTCTGCTTCTATACGTACGCCCCTCGAGAAGAGTCGGCAACATCGTCAAATGGGAGGGAATAATGAATGACCCGATTGGGGCGATTCTAGCAATAATCGTCTTGGAAGGCATCCTCGCATCCGGCCCGCATGAAGCTGCTTTAACGGCTGCATTGGGATTCATGATGACGATAATTGCAGGATGCTCTTTAGGATTTCTCGGGGCCTTCATAATAATAAAAGTGATGAAAAATTATTGGGCTCCGGATAGATTGCTGGAAGTCATATCTCTCATGCTTGTGGTATTGATCTTCACAGCCTCGGAATTCATTCACGAAGAGTCCGGGCTTTTAGCAGCTACTATGATGGGCGTGGTACTGGCCAATCAGAATAAGGTCAATATCACGCCCATAATCAAGTTCAAAGAGGATCTGCGTACATTATTAATTTCACTTCTATTTATTATCCTGGTTGCAAAGCTGCCGTTGGCCTATTTTAATTATATTAACTTAAATTCCGTATTATACCTTGGATGTCTGATGTTCATAGCGCGCCCGGCCGCAGTTCTCCTTTCAACGCACGGGTCGGGCCTGAGCTGGCAAGAGAAGGTCTTCATGGCCTGGATGGCTCCCCGAGGAATAGTAGCGGCTGCAGTAGCCTCCGTCTTCGGCCTTTTTTTATCCGAGCAGGGCCTGACCCAAGCAGAAATGCTGGCGCCCATTACTTTTTTCGTAGTTGCCGGAACAGTGGCAATCTACAGTCTGACTGCAGGACCACTTGCCAGATATTTACAGCTTGCTTCCAAGAGCCAAAAGGGATTTTTAATTGCAGGTGCGCATCCCTGGGCGAGAAAGATAGCATCAATTATTAGGGATCAAGGTCTTCCAGTTCTTTTGGTCGATACAAATTCCACCGAAATTGCCAAAGCTTACGAGGAGGGGCTGCCCACATACCACGGCAGCATAATTTCCGAATCGATATTAGATGAAATAGATATTTCAGACCTAGGACACTTCATCGCTCTTACTTCCGACGACATGGTCAATTCCCTTGCAGCCATACGATTTAGGGATGTATTTGGAAGAAAAGAGGTCTATCAAATTCGCTTAGATACCACCGGTTTCAGAGGAATGGAGGCAATTGCGCCGGTGCATTTGCGCGGACGCTATCTTTTTTCCTCCCAGTTAACATATTCCTACCTGGATGAAAGGTTCAAATCCGGCGCGTCTCTAGTGATAAACGAATTTACAGAAAATTTCAAGTACGTTCCATCAATGTCATTTCATGATGCAAATTCCGTTCCCTTAATGCTGATAAGCTGCAACGGATCTGTGAATTTTTTTACAGAAGATTGTAAGCCGATTCCCTGCGCTGGACAAAAGCTGGTCAGCATGTATTACCCAATAAAAGCCCCTAATATATCTAATCTTAAAGTATAGTTTTCACATCAAGATATTGTTATGCAAGTCCGAAAAGACCATCTTTATAGATAATGACGTGCAAACTTAGAACACAAAATGCCGAGGTGCTCTTAGGATGAACCTACAAAAGCATGTTAGCTTGAATATCAATGTTCGAGGCTTAGGCGAATCACCCACGCTGGCCATAAACGAGAGAGTAAAGCTATTACAAAGCCAGGGAAAAAAGGTTTACAACTTCGGACTGGGCCAATCTCCATTCCCCGTGCCGGCACCTGTTGTTGAAGCTTTGCGGCTGCATGCTCATGAAAAGGAGTACCTGCCAGTCAAAGGCCTATTGGCTCTAAAGAATGCGGTGGCAGGATTTCATCGGCAGAAAGACCTGGTGGAAGCGAATGCGAATTGCGTTATCGTAGGTCCCGGCTCAAAAGAACTTATGTTCCTGCTGCAACTGGTCTTTTACGGAGAGATCATTGTACCCACGCCCTGCTGGGTCTCCTATGTGCCTCAGGCTCAGATCCTGGGAAAAAGGGTGAGCTTGCTTCACACATCCTTCGAAGATAAATGGCATATCAGCGCCGATCGCCTCGCTGAGCTCCTGGAGGGAGAGCAGGATCTGTACCGTCCACGCTTGCTGGTTCTCAATTATCCTGGAAATCCCGACGGCCTCACTTACACAGTAAATGAACTCAAGGAGATTGCAAAAGTTGCCAGGGAATATGAGATCATCCTTCTATCGGATGAGATCTATGGCCAGCTCCATCACAAAGGCAGCCATGTTTCTGTGGCCCGCTTCTACCCGGAAGGGACCATAATTAGCTCCGGTCTTTCCAAGTGGTGCGG
>DATLBD010000027.1:0-9697 GCA_035527135.1 Methanothrix sp.
TTTTTCGATACCCATGAAGATTTCATCCAATGTCAAACCAAGCACATGAGAGCGTTCCTTGGTATAGTCGCCTCTCCCCAGGTCGAAGCTTTGCAAGAAGCGAACTGCATCCAAAGGTCCGAGGGCTTCGGCCAGAGCTTCTATCCCTATCCTTCTTATCTCCTCTGTGCTTCTAACATCAGTCTTGGAAGACATTTATCAACCACCTCAAAGGATTCTCTATTTCGACAGAGATCTGGTTTCGTTTTATTCTCGCGACTCTCAGCACATCATCATCGACCGTAAACATAATGTCCGCTGCTCTTTCTGCATATGAAATGTGCGCAGAGTCCATGGTTTTAAAACCAAGTTTTTCAAGCTCTGAGGCCCTTTTGATGACTCGCTCGTCGGTCTTTATTTTTTCTTTGGCAAGGGATGCCAGTACAAAAGCATCTGTTCTTTTCTTTTGATCCGTCACAGCAGATATTTCAAAATCAACTGCATCACTTCCGACCAAAATCCAGTCCTCATTACATCTACCCAAGATGGTCAAAACTGCTTCGGATTCGATCCTAATTCGATCTTGTGTCCTATCATCAAAGGGTCTGCATAAACAGCAGACGTCCATATAGAATTTCATATCACCATGGTTATTAATATTTGGCCAATACAGCTACTAGATAAAGACCTCCTGGACATTAAATCTTTTCTTCGAAAATTTAGATACCGTGCTTTCATTTCCTTATGCCCGATCGCTGCCGTGCGGCTCGACAGTCCGGCATCTACCCACATCCTCTTGCCTCTTTGCAGGAGCTCTCCAGATCCTGCTCCCGCACACTCGCGGCGGGGCCTGGCCCTCGGGCCGTCTCCGGACCGGAGGCGAATTCCCCCAGACAAGGGCCCGACCGAGCCGCTCTCCTGCCCCCAATCCCTCAATTTCATGCAGGTGACCGCACCGCCATCCACCAGGCACGCGCCCGCCCCCGTGCCCGTACGCACGCTCCCGCGATGTGCGGAGGCCGACGGGGCAAGAAACGAAGTTTCTGCTATATCCTGATTTTTAAAATTTTAAAAATATGTGGAAAGTTGTCAAATTCATTCTCTCATCTCGAAGGGGTATGGGAAGATTTCAGACACCATTTTAGTCGTATAATTTCCTTCCTCTCCCAGGATTACCAGAATGCCCCTGC
The DNA here is from genome assembly GCA_035527135.1 of Methanothrix sp. Lineage (GTDB taxonomy): Archaea > Halobacteriota > Methanosarcinia > Methanotrichales > Methanotrichaceae > Methanothrix. The sequence continues at coordinate 1,170 of DATLBD010000027.1, forward strand.
CTTGCTCGAAGAGGATCTGACGTTCGTCTCCTGTAGGCGCAGCAGCCCTTCCGTCCGGGAGGTAATTGGCCACTGCCCGAATGTTGCCGTCGCCCTCGGATATCGCCTTGAAGACCGCAACCTTCAGAGCGCTGGTGGAGAGGCCGTAGAGGGCATTCTCGACGTTGCAGCCGGAGTAGATCTTTTCCGAGGAGGTGAGCACTGCCGCACCCACCGAGTAGCGGGAGTAAGGGGCATAGGCGTTGAAGCTAGCCTGGCGGGAGGCATTCATCAGGCCCTGAATCTCTGCCTCATCAAGTTCTTGCACGAACCATCTGCGGTAGAGCTGGTCGTACCTCCCATCTTTAATTAGTTTCTCCAGACCACGGTCAAGGGACTGCAGGAGCTTTGGATCTCGGACCCCAAAGTAGAGAGAGTGCATCTCCCAGGGCATGGCCAGAGCCCTGATGCCAGAGATGTTCTGCTGCTTTATCCCAAACCACGTGGTGGAACCTCCCCCCACATAGGCATCTGCTTTTCCCTGGAGGAGGGCCTGCAAGCCATCGCCCTCGGAATCGTAGGCCAGTGCCTGGACACCAGTCAGATTCTTGAGGAGGTCTAGAGAAATGCTTCCACTCTGCACTGCTACTTTTCTGCCTCGCAGCATGCCCGTCGATCTAATGTCGCTATCATCCCGAACGAAGGTCAATATGTCAAAGGTTCCGTGAGGGTGGACGGTGAAGTTATACTGCTTCAGCCTCTCCTCGGTCTTGACCAATCCACCGATCACATCCGCATCTCCTTTCTGGAAGGATAGCTGGGCCTGCGTCCAAACCATTGGATCAGGAATGAGCCGAAAACCTTCCTCTTCGCCCAGCAGCCGGAGCAGGTCCAATTCGAAGCCATAGATAGAGCCGTTCTCCTCATAGGTGAAGGGCGCGAAATCCCGGTCGAATACGAAAACTATTGAAGTTCCATTGTCCGCTTGTTCGGGCGTGCCTGCCGGCGTACTGGCGGCGGTCGATCCAGTAGCAACGACAATGAGAGCAATTATGTCGAGAAATATCCAGATGAGTCTCATGGATTGTAATCAGAACTGTCAGAATAAATTCTTTATGCATCTGGAAACGCGGTAATACATTAATCGCTGCCATATGACTGTGCCGCCATCCTTCAGGCACGCGCCAGCCGGGATAGGCAAAACTCTCCCTGGCATTAGTGAAAATGACCGGAGTTTATCGGATCCAACTCAAATTTCATCTGATGTTTCGTATTCCAAGATAACTTTAACCCGATACCGTAGCAATTCCTGTTAAAGCTTCAGATGTTAATGTCCTCTTGATCTAAAGCGCAGCATATCAATAGCCTCAGGAATGCAGCTAGGAGTTGAGGATAAGACGCAGCTGGTTGGCAAAAAAAACGTGGGCGGACGTACGACCCACCGATTAAATTTTGCTCGTGTGGCCCGCATCCACCCTCTGATCAAATTTTATTTCTTAAATTTTCGCTGAAAGGCGAAATGTTAACCTGTCGTCAGATAGTAAATGGCTTCTGGTACTCGAATCTGTAGTTCCGTAAACCGGTGGGATAATAGTTGGGTGTTTGTTCCATGGGCATGCGCCTCACTATATCCCTATGAATCTTTCTGTAGTTACCTGAAAATTTCCCATCTTTCCAAACAGCCAAGAGATTTGATGTGAACAATCCGTTTCTTTCGCCATCATAAGAAGACTGATTGTCCTGGCATCCAGATATCAATAATGTGGACGCCTTAATGTCCTCCTCCTTCACAGATGGTTTTTTCAATATTTTGTCGTAGAACGCCTGATTATCTCTATAGACAGCCCCTAGGTATTCTCTAGGCATGCTTTTTTTGCGAAGCGGTTCACCTGATGGAGACCTTAAGGGGGGTCTACCGTAGTCATCCATGCCCCTGGTGGCCGTGCCACTGTGACAACTGTCAGAAAAGACCAGGATGCGAACGCCATCAGAGAACTCTGCAAACATCGAGTTTAACTCATCATCAACTAGCTGGCCATCAAAAAGACACCATGTCTCATCACGTTCATCGAGCTCCTCATGGTTCAGATCAGGAAGCTGGCCGCCATGACCAGAATAGGTTAACAAGAAAATGTCACCGGACTTCAGATCCTTAGCGACCTTTGACACCTTCTCCATGACCTTGGCCCTGGTTGCCTCTTTTGTGAGGAGTGTTTCTACCTGGAACTTCTTAAACGTAGCGATTTTCGCCATATCTTTTGCGTCTGCTTCACAAGCCGCCAGCACTCCCGACCATCCTGCATAGTGTTTCGGATCAACTGCGTTGAGCCCAATCGTCAGAGCTATTCCATTTGCCATGCTCAAACCTCTTTTAGCTTTTTTGTTAATACTTAGTAGTGATTGTATAAATTTTTTCCCGTATATTAAAAAATATATTAATAATGTACGAATATATATGGCTTATGAAAGCGAAAAAGCAGCTGTGACGCGCGCTTCAAGTTAACGAGAGTGCATGCTATGGTGGCAATCATGATCCTAACTTCCGAGAAAATCCTGGATATCCATAAGCTGATAATCAGTAATTTAGGAGGAAGAGACGGAGTTCTTTGCTAGGGTACGATCGATTACATGGTCGATCAGATCAATGCTAAGTCAATGCTAAGTCTGATCTTTTCCGCAAAGCGGCTATCGCTCTGCATATCGTAGCTAATAGCCACCCGTTCCTGGATGGAAACAAGAGATCCGCCTTTCAAATTGCCGAATTAGTCCTGTGCAGTGAAGAGTACGCCTTCACCGCAAAAGAAGAGCGAATAATCCGAATGCTACTAAGAATCGCGAGTTACCATGCCAGGCCGATGAAGTCAAAATATGGCTTGAGAAAAGCACCTATAGACTCTGAGCGCTCACATTTCGGCTAAACGCTTCATAAGTTTTTCATTGCGCCGCATGCGTTCTTCAAGGCGCTGTCTCTCGTCAGGAGTAAGGCCCTCAAATGCATTTGCAGATGTATCTTTCCACACCTTTGACCTTGGGACAGCTTGCTCGGACATGAAACGCCTTTAGCCTTAGTCTTTTAGTTTGATTGATAATAATTGCGGTTGATTCCAAGAAGATTCATCCTACAAATCCAGTGACTTCACGATCTTTGCGGTCAATCAATTTCTCAAGCAGCCTTGATCGCAGCCTGCACATTCCCCTCGATCCGCGCTGCTGCAGCCATCTGGTTCCTCTAGCAGTACCGGGGGAGACACATGGCCACCTGCTATCTGGGCGAGCATTCCGACTCAAATCCTGGTGCACAGGTAGAGAGAGAAAAAGCCATAGCTATGCTCCGCCCTTTCTATCTCAAAGCCGGCCCTCTCGATCATGCCCTGCATGACCCAGTCCATGGTGGAGTACTCGTTCTTCACGTGCTCGGAAATGTGCCGGGCAAACTGGGGGCCTGCTCTCTCCGCTGCCTTCGATACAAATTCATCCAGGAATTTCTCATGGACCCGGGGATCAAAGGAGTAAACCACATCCCGCAGACAGAGCTTTCCGCCCTTCTGAAGCATGCCCGCCATGCGCTGCAAAGCGATCTGCTTCCAAAAGTCGGGCAGATGGTGCAGAACGATCTGGCTTACGACGCCGTCCAGTTGCTCGCCCTGGTGACGGTAGGTGAGAAAGCCGCCCTGTAGAAATTCGACGTTAGCCAAGCCCCGCGCCCGGGCCTTCTTTTCTGCATAGCGCAGCATGCCCTCTGCAAGGTCCACGGCGTAGACCTTGCGGCAGCGGCGGGCTGCGGCCAGGGCAAACTCGCCCGTACCCGTGCCCATCTCCAGGATGGATTGATCGGGCTGCAGGTCGAGGAAGTCCAGGATCTCTTCAATCTCACCCTGGATATCTCGAAACTTTTGCATATTACGGTCGTAGCTCTCGGCCAGAGCGTCGAAGTCGGCGCCGGGGTGGTCGGGCTCGTGGTACTGCCAGACGGGGATAGGGGGCATTTTTAATATCTCCATTGCTTTTTTTTTATTAGGACTGTTGTGAATGGCATCAGGTCAGTCAATTATTGAACTTGAATTTCCGCACTCCACTGATTTAAATCATTAGATTGCTACAGTATTCTTGCAAAGGCATGTTCAAAGTGGACCCTGTGACGGAATTGGACAATCTGGAATGTTTCAGCTTGTTGCTTGTGCTCTTAAATTTAGCTCCTGAGCCGATTCATCCCTTGGTCATCTCTCTTATCCACTCTTCAGTCTCTATCACCCTGGCAAAGCGCATCGCCTGCGTCACCATCACCGCCCGGTGCAGATCCGGGGCCGAGATGGCTCCTGCGCTGTTCTGCACGGCCAGAGTTCCTATCGCATCGGAGAGAAAGTCAACCTGAAATTCCAAATGAAAAGCCTGGCACGCCGTCGTGTCGCAGCACATTTGCGCCATATATCCGCAGATAGCAACGCGTCCCACACCCGCGTCCCGCAGCCACTTTTCCAGCCCGGTTCCCGTGAAGCTGCCGGGCAAGCTCTTTTCTATCAGAATATCGCGCTTCCTAAGCTCAATTTCCGGATGCAGTTTCCATTCCTCGCTGCCTTTCCGGAAGGTCGGAGAGTCCTTTGCAGCTGCGCTATGCTGGATGGTGGCCACGGGCATGCCCACGCTGGCGGCATAGTCCATCGCCCTCAAAATATTGTTCAGGCTGCCTTCCGGAAAGGTCACGGGCAGATGGCCTGTGAAGTACTCGTTCTGCACATCGATGACCAGCAATGCCACATCAACTTTAGTCGTTGTCATGCCCTCATCCGTCCTTTGAAATTCGCTCTTTCCAATTCGATCTCTTGGAAATCTACCACAATCCCGTTAACCTCTTTGCAGTACTCCCCAATATCCTAAGATTCTCTGAAACCCAAGCGCAAAAGGCTCAGATTGGACTTGTGCAGGAAGACTGGCTGGACGCAAAGAAAAATACAATCCCAAGGAGTTGCAGAAAGAATCCCTGGATTAGTGGGACGATTAAACTCGTTTCTCCGTCATCGCCCTCTCCATCTCCCTGGCCACCATCGCTTTTGCCATCCTCTTCTGCACCGTGACCGCCAGCGCCGTGGCCGCCCTGCGGCGCGAGTACTCGTCCACCTGCCAGTCCAGCCCCTCGTAGCCCACGTCCATGAGCATCAGCCCCTCCGCCGGGGCGGTAGGCGCGCCGTGGTTTAGCTCCGGCCGGAGCAGATCGGAGAACCAGCTCATGTCCTTCTGGCCCGCCCCCACCTTTTCCAGGGCGCCCACGATCTTTCTCACCATATTCCAGAGAAAGCCGTTCGCCCGAATGTCGAGGACAAAGAGCCCGTTCTCCTCGGAAATCTCCAATTTTTGCACCGTCTTCACAGTATCAACTTTGGCCGAGGAGAAGTTTCTAAAGTCGTGCTCGCCCAAAAGCTGCTCTGCTGCGGAGCGCATCATCTCCATGTCCAGGCCCGGATGCCAGAGAAGATAGCGATACTCCCGCCACTGGGCATTCCAGCGGGCGCTAAAGCCTATGGGCGCCACGGCCCAGGCCCAGGTCCAGATATCGCGCGGCAGCCGCCCATTTACACACCGCGGGCGGGTCAATTTGGCCTTGTCCTCATCGATCCAAAAGTCGATCACCTGGCCCAAGGCGGATACGCCCCGGTCCGTTCTGCCCGCGTAGCAGAAGTCGCCGTGTATGACGCCTATTTGTGCCAGAGCTTTGCGAACCTCGGAATCGACCGTGACCAGGTCTGGCTGACGCTGAAAGCCGTAGTAGTTGTCGCCTAGGTAAGCGAGCTTGAGTGCGATCTTCATCTAGACTTCTCTGGGATCGGTGATGTACCCGGTGATGGCGCTCGCTCCAGCCGTGGCGGGCGAGCAAAGGTAGACGAAAGCCTGGGGGCTTCCCTGCCTGCCCACGAAGTTGCGGTTGGAAGTGGAGAGGCCGCGCTCACCCGCACCGAGCAGGCCGAAGCTTCCACCCATGCACGGCCCGCAGCAGGCCGACTCAAACATGGCCCCTGCTTCCATGAACTTCTCGATGAGGCCAGCGTGCAGACATTTCATGTACTCCTCTCGACTGGCTGGCACGACTATCATGCGCACACCCTTGGCCACGGGCTCACCCTTCATCATCTGCGAGGCAAGCAGGAGATCCTCGAAGCGGCCGTTGGTGCATGAGCCCAGGAATACCTGATCAAGCTTTGTCTCCGGCACCTCGCTTATCGGCAAAACATTGTCCACGTTGTGAGGCAGGGCGATCTGAGGCTCAAGATCGCTGACATTCCAGCTCTTCATAGAGACTGTCGCATCCTCATCAGTTCGCACGATGCCCTCTCTAATGGCTGCTTTGTCCTTAACCCGGCCTTCCAGATACTTCATGGTGGTCTCATCCGTCTCGAAGATGCCGGCCTTGGCCCCCATCTCAATGGCCATGTTGGACACCGTCATCCTCTCCGGGATGCTCATCCGGCTTGCGGCCTCGCCTTTAAACTCGCAGGCCAGGTAGTTCGCCCCGTCCGCCCCAATATCGCCAATGATCCTCAGCACTGCGTCCTTGGAGGTGACCCTGGCAGGCAGCCTCCCTTCGATCATGAGCTGCAGAGTTTTGGGCACCATGAACCAGAGCTGGCCCGTGGCAAAGACGGATGCCATGTCCGTAGATCCGACGCCGGTTGCAAAGGCCCCGAAGGCTCCATAGGTACAGGTATGCGAATCCGTGCCCACTATGATGTTGCCGGGCAGCACATGCCCCTTCTCCGGCATGACCTGATGGCATACGCCGCAGAATATGTCGTAGTTTAAGATGTCCTGCTCCTGCGCGAATTTGCGCAGCATGATGTGATTCTCCGCCGCCTTCAGGCTGTCCGCAGGAACCTGATGATCGAAGAGCAGGACGATCTTGGCAGAGTCCCAGACTTTAGCATCCCTGCCCGCGATCTCATAAAATCCCTTGACCGCCAGCGGGCCGGTGATGTCGTGGATCATGGCGCCGTCTATGTCGGCCATGACAAACTCGCCAGCACTAACCTCTTTATTGGAGGCTTTTGAAAATATCTTCTCAGACAGGGTTTGGCCACTCATGGCAAGGGCCATCTCATCCATGATAAATAAATCTTAACCTTGGTCGCCCAAAATATCAGGCAAAAACCCTGCAAAGATATCAGGCAAAAACTCTTCAGACCTTTTCAAAGCCTTTAAATAAATCCGATAATAACAACGATGTACACAAGATTACATTGTAGTTTAAACATGGAGTGTCCCAGATGAAGATCAAGTATTTGCTCGACGAGGAAGAGATCCCCAAGAAGTGGTACAACGTAGCCGCCGATATGCCCACGCCCCTGGACCCGCCTCTGCATCCCGGGACGCTGAAGCCCCTCTGCGCCGCGGACATGGAGATGATCTTTCCAAAAGCTCTCATCCAGCAGGAGATGAGCACCGAACGCTGGATAGACATCCCAGAAGAGGTACGCGACATTTACAGGCTCTGGAGGCCTACGCCTCTTTACCGGGCCGCCGCCCTGGAGAAGGCTCTGCAGACCCCTGCCAAGATCTACTACAAATATGAAGGTGTGAGCCCGGCAGGCAGCCACAAGCCCAATACTGCCGTACCCCAGGCTTACTACAATATGAAAGAGGGCATTGAAAGACTGGCTACAGAGACTGGCGCCGGGCAGTGGGGCTCAGCTCTCGCTTTAGCTACCTGCCTCTTTGGCCTGAAATGCACCGTTTACATGGTCCGATCGAGCTTTGACAGCAAGCCCTACCGCAAGAGCGCCATGCGCGTCTGGGGCGCAGATTGCTTTGCCAGCCCGTCCGATAAAACCAATTTTGGCAGAAAGATCCTGGCCGAGATGCCTGACACGCCCGGATCGCTAGGAATCGCCATCTCCGAGGCTGTAGAAGACGCGGCCAGCCACGGTGATACCAATTATGCCCTGGGCTCGGTGCTCAACCACGTCCTTATACATCAGTCCGTGGAGGGCCTGGAGCTGAAAAAGCAGTTCGATCTGGCCGATGACTATCCTGACGTTATGTTCGGCTGCTGCGGCGGAGGAAGCAACTTCCCGGGCATGATCTTCCCCTTCATTCCCGACAAGATGAAAGACAAGAAGGATCTGCGCATGGTGGCCTGCGAGCCGACTGCCTGCCCCACACTCACCAAGGGGCTTTTCGCCTACGACTTCGGCGACACAGCTGGCATGGCACCGGTGATCAAGATGTATACCCTGGGACATGACTTCATTCCGCCCGGCATCCATGCTGGAGGCCTGCGTTACCACGGAGATGCCCCGCTGCTCTGCAATCTGGTGCATGACGGCCTGATAGAGGCGACAGCTCTGCAGCAGACCGAAGTCTTCGAAGCAGCCACCCTCTTCGCCCGCAGCGAAGGCATAATTCCGGCCCCGGAAGCGGCTCACGCCATCAAGCCCGCCATTGACGAGGCGCGAAGGTGCAAGAAGACGGGCGAGGCCAAGACCATCTTCATCTCTCTGTCCGGCCACGGCCACTTCGATCTGGCGGCCTATGATGCCTACAACGACGGCAAGCTGGTTGAT
>DATLBD010000028.1:0-11206 GCA_035527135.1 Methanothrix sp.
CTGCGGCTGCTCTATCAGTCGGATATGGAATGGCTGCGTAGTACGCCTGTTTCCATCAAGCTTTGAGGGATTAATCATGCCGGTTGTCAGACTTTATTACGAGGACATGGAGAGGCTGATTGGAGCCTCTCGCGAAACAATCATGAGCCGGCTGGCCATGATGGGTGCAGACATTGGAAAGAGGGCGGAAGAGGAGCACGTGGATGTGGAGTTCTTCCCGGATCGGCCCGATCTTTACAGCGCAGAGGGGGTGGCCAGGGCCATGCAAGGATTCCTCGGCATCAAGACGGGGCTGGTGGAGTATGCCATGCGAGAGGGGCCTATCGTCCTGCAGGTGGAGGAATCGATAAAATCGGTGCGCCCCATCATCGGCTGCGCCGTGGTGCGGGGCTTATCGTTCACCGGCGAGGCCATTGAGTCGCTCATGGGACTGCAAGAGGATCTGCACTGGGGACTTGGCAGAAACAGGCGCAAGGTGGCCATCGGAGTGCATGACCTATTCCGCGTCACGCCGCCTTTCCGCTACTTTGGGGAAGATCCTGCCAGGAAGTTCGTGCCCCTGGACTTTTCCGAGGAGATGAGCATGCAGGAGATTTTGCAAAAGCATCCCAAGGGCAAGGGTTACGGCCATATCCTGGAGGGCTGCGATCGCTTCCCTCTCATTGTGGATGCCAAAAATCAGGTGCTCTCCTTCCCGCCTATCATCAACGGCGAGCTGACCAGCGTCACAGAAGAGACAGAGGATCTGTTCATTGATGTCACGGGAATGGACGGCATGGTGCATAAAGCTCTGAACATTGTGGTAACCTCCTTAGCGGAGAGGGGCGGCAAGATCGAGAGCGTTCTCGTCAAGAGAAGCGAGGGCGATTTCGTCTCCCCCAATCTGCAGCCTTCTGCCTGGACGGTGAGTGCAGCGGAGGCCAACAAGCTGATAGGCTTTGATTTGACGGCGCTGGAGCTGGCGGAATGTCTGGAACGGATGCGCTTTGGGGCAGTAGCATCTGGCAGCGAGGTGAGGGTGTTGGTTCCAGCCTACCGGGCGGACGTAATGCACTCCTGGGACATCTTCGAGGACGCGGCCAAGGCCTATGGTTTTGAGAAGCTTGAGGCCAAGCTTCCCCAGACGGTGACCGTGGGCCGGGCTCATCCCTCTGAGGTGCGCAAGGGCGAGATTCGCGAGGTCATGGCCGGGCTGGGTTATTTGGAGACCATGCCTTTTACGCTGACCAATGAGAAGGCGCATTTCCAGTGGATGAGGCGCCAGAGCGCGCCGGAGTGCGCCGGGGCGGTTGCCGTGCTGCACCCCATCAGCGAGCTGCACACTATCCTTCGCACCTCGCTTCTCTCCAGCCTCCTGGAGATCTTTGCCATGAACCAGCATCATCCTCTGCCGCAGAGGATATTTGCCGCCGGGGATGTGGTAGTGAAGAAGAAGACTCGCATGCATTTGGCTTTGGCCAGCATTCACAGCGGAGCTAATTTCTCGGAGATCCGGTCGGTGGTCGACGGCGTGCTGCGAGAGCTGGCCATTACGGCTGAGATCGTACCCTCTCAGGACGGAGCGCTTCTGCCCGGCAGGGGCGGGGATCTCCTGGCCGAGGGACGGAAGATCGGCTGCTTCGGAGAGCTGCATCCTCTGGTGCTCAGGAGCTTCGGCCTGGAGCAGCCAGCCGTGGCTCTGGAGCTAGAGTGGGGTGAGCTCTGAAAGGAGCTTTCCGCCTTTCTTTTTTCGTTTTTTATCTTTTCCTCAGGACTGTGTGCCTCACGGCATCGGAAAATGGATCAGATTTATCTGCTAATAATTTCAATGATGAGAACTGGCTATAATGGATTGTGGCGGCTATGAAGGTTCGAGATCTAATGAGCTATCCCATTGCTACTGTGCGCCCGGAGGCCACGGTGCTGGAGGCCATAAAACGAATGGCGGCGGAGAAGAAAGGCTGCTTGCTGGTGGCCAAGGACGGCCTTCTCAAGGAGTGTTTAGGGATCGTTACCACCAGCCAGATCTTCCTCAAGGTCTTTGCACAAGGCCAGAATCCGGCGGCGGTAACAGTCACGGAGATCATGACGCCAGCCCCGCTTATCACCATTGACCTGGATGCCTCCACCCGGGAGGCGGCGAGGCTGATGCGAGAGCACCACATCAGAAGGCTTCCGGTGATGACGGAAGGGGCACTGGTAGGGATAATCACCAGCAAGGACCTGCTGGCGTGCGTGAAATGATTCTGCTGGAAAAGAATTCAATACTTCTGCAGGGCGGCAAACGCAGATTTTAAATAGCCCAAAGGTTATGTGGCTGAGGTAAGTCGAGGTTGCCTAGCCTGGTAAGGCGCAGGTTTGCTAAACCTGTTCTCCCCCGGAGATCGTGGGTTCGAATCCCACCCTCGGCGCTTTCTTACGTGTAATATGATAGCGATTTTTCCGTTGTGATCAGATCATAGTCCTCCACGTGTTTTGCCAACAGGAGGGGGATTATTTGCCTCGTATGGGGATCAGCAAAGAGATCGCTTCCCTGGGCCCAACTTTTTCCGTAGGTGGCTTTAATGTGAATAATTCTTACCCACCTCGGAACTAAAGCACTTTTAGATGATCTCATTTTTTATCTTCAATCATTGGATGTTCTCCTCAGAGATCATGGCATTCTCCGAGTTCGCGAGATGGCAGAGATGAATACCAAAGCAACCAGACCGTGGAGGCAGAGAAGTCGCCATCTGGAAGCTTTTGCCCCTGAATGCCTACATCCGCTAGCAGATCAGCCACTAAATAAGGCTCTGCAGGCCAGGCCGCCAGCAACTTCATAGAACCTGGTGTAATCATTGCTGTTGTGGAGCGCATTAGAATCCTGGCAGAATATAGAACGAGGATCGCCTTCAGTTCCTGCAAGGCCGGATCTTGCCCACATGATCACTGCTATTAGTGGTGTGATTTTCCATGAGAAAAGGCTTTATCCTAATGGAAATATTGTACAAAGGTCGTGCGGAGCCGCATGATACGACACAGATAAGCGTTATCGGGCTGGCAGAGATCATTGGGTTATCCGTAATAAAGGTGATTTCAATGACCGATGCAACGATTATTGCCTGGATTGGGACGACCTATATGCTAGCGTCGTCTACGTATAGCATAGGACTATTATTGGTCATCGCAAGTGCGGTGCTCATGGTGGCCACGGACAATATAATGAATTGGATAATTGGAGCCCTTGGGGCGGGGCCAATATAACCCTGGCTTCGATTGCCAGTTCATATGCTTATCTGTGTACGGTCTTGGGGTCATACGCCTCGAGGGTTCCGATCGGTTTCAAAAACCGGTGCTCCGCACCTACTTATTCCTGAAATCTTCCTGGCAACTTCTTCAATGAAGGCCTAAAATCTTGGTGCTTCCGCCAGCTCAGAGCAGTTGGCTGGAGAACGTTACAGTTTTTCCTGCACGTTTTTTTTTTTGCCGATAGGGACTAGGAACAATCTTCTCTGGCCGGCCTTTTGTCCATGGCCTTCATCTCGCCAGAGACCCCCCTTTCCCTGGCCCTTATGGAGTTGATTCTGATCTCTGCGGGTGGAGCGTTCTTTTATCCTCCCATGGTAAAGATAATTTTAGGCACCATTTCCCGGGACAAGTACGGCGTGGGCTCCAGCTTGGCAGAAGCCATGAGGCTTGTAGGAAATGCCGGCTGCATGGCCCTGGTAACGGTTGGTTTCACCTTTTACCTGGGTGGGACTATTATCATGCCCGAAAATTACCCGGCATTCCTGCAGAGCATGAAGCTGATTTTAGCCGTCTTTTCGGTGCTTTGTATAGCCAGTTTGCTCTTGATTTTGCAGGCGGAACGCTCCAGACCGCGAAAAGAGATGGGAAACAAAGTCGGTTCCTACGGATCCAATAAAAATATGTGAGTTACTAAAAATATTTAACATATTTTAATACGTTTTCATCTTTGAAGAAAATAGAAGAAAAAAAAGGGGTGGTAAGCTTGCATGCCCTAAATCCTCCCTGCAGATTCTACTTCCCAGTAGGCATGCGACTGGATTTATATTGCCCAACTGCGAGGGTGGGCAACGCTGTTACGGGGGGACGCGAAAGCCATCCTCCAGATCTTGCAAATTCGATACTTGATCTAGTCCATCTCCTGCAGGTGGGGCCGGATCTCATAGACATCCAGCTGGCGCTGGATGGTGAATCTATCGAAGCCCTTCTGGCGGCTCATAAGCAGGGAGTTGCCCACATCTTTAGGCAGATAAAACTCCTCATTGTCCAATTTAACGAGGAAGGATTTCTTGCTCCTACCAAGCACCATGTCCCTGTATTTGCCGGTGACTATCTCGCCGATCTTCAGGATCCTGGGTTCCATAAGAGTCTCACCTCATTGATGATTATTTATGATTATAGTTGTATCTTGCATCTACTTCTAACTTCCGATCGAATTTTAGGAAACGTTCAGCTTCGCACTGAGGCATGAGCATCCTCGACTGCCGGGCAGCTCAAGGGGCAGGCCCCATCTTCTTCGGCCGCACTATCCCATTGCATTTCCATCGGCGTCGGATTCAAATAATCTGTCTCGTTGGACGTCTCTGGCTGCCAGCAGGCGCAGCTCAAGCCAGCAGCAACAGCATCGTCTTCTGCCACCGTGGACCGCTCTTTCGAGAGGCAGCATCCCAGGTATTCCCGGAAGATGGTCGAATGGTTTTGCGCGATCACCTGGCCCAAGCTGCAGTTGCCCACGATGAAAGCCCGGTTGATGATATCGCCCTCGCATTTCTCCACATTCAAGTTGATACCGATTCTCACTGTATCGCCGATGGAAAGATGCAGCAGTGTCCAGTTGGAGCTGTTGCTGCCGATCTGGTTTGGCCGCAGGGTGGCATTGAGGAACCTGGCTCCTGGCGGGAAGAGGTCTTGCAGGAAGAGCGGCCCAATGGTGGTGTTGCCGTCGTTCGTGATAGTGATCGTATAAGTGGCCACGTCCTTTGCCAGTTGCCCGTCTTTGCGAAGATAAAGGTGCGGTCGATCGTATTTGGCAACGCTGGAGAGGATGATCCTTCGCAAAACTACGTAGTCACCCATGAGCGTTTCATCCAGGTCCACCCCCAGGGACTGATTTTTGCCATATTTCTTGCCATAAATCGTCCGCAGCTTCGCAGTCCCGGAAAAGTTGGCCTCGCTCTCCAGCTCCCTGGGACTCGCAGCTACCGCCTTCTTCTTCAGCCGGGTGGCGCTGGAGTACTCCTCAGCGATGAGGCTGGACCGGCTGTGGAGCTGCATTCCTTCTGACCACTTCTGAGAGACGTTTAGAAAAGTGCGAGGTGTCACTTTGCAGCTCAGGCTATAATGAGACGCATCCAGATCCTTGGACATGAAACCGGAAAAGGTATCCATCTGCTCAACAGATCGAAAAGCTCCTGTGCCTGACTCGTAGCTCCTCATCTCCTGGGCCTCTGCGTCCCTGGCCACAAAGCCGTGACCGTAGACGGAGCGGTCCATCATCAGGCCCTGGCCCAGATCGTGGATGCTCTCCGAGACCTGAAAAGCGCCTGCAAAGTCCTCTGCAGAGAAGATAGCACCTTCGTGCTCGGTGCTGTTGACCGGCAGCTTTAGCGTCCCCAAATGCGCCAATCCTTGAAAGCCGGACTTTATCTGCATCTCCGACCGGTTTTCATCCAGATCTAAGTGGTTCTCGCTATCCAGGCTGGTGGAATATCGATACGCTTCTTCAAAGGAAGTGTTGGTGATGCCGTTCTTGGCCCAAACCACTTCGTGCCAGAGGCAGGAGATACTTTGCGAGCTGGTGCCCAGCAAAAGAAGGGCGGTGGGATTATGTTTTGCCCTCACGCTCCTGTCCAGCCTGATGGATTTGTTGGCGGTGAGAAATCGCAGATCTTCCTGGCTTTCGTATTCCCCGCTGCCGTGTTCGCGCTGGGAGAGCTCTGTCCCTCTCTCGGCAAGGATCAACACCTTCGCAGATGCGGAAAGCTGCATCTGGTCGGAGGATACGTAGACGTGGTTTGTGAGACTGGAGGGAATTCGGGAAGTGCTGTAGTCCCGGTAGGTTCGGACGAATCCCTGACCGGTGACATTTTGCTGGCTCTGGTACAAGACGTCCGTTCTGGGAACTCGCACCGTCAGGCCCATCTGCAGGCACTGGCCAGCGTCCAGGCGCTCAAATTGCCAGACGCCCTCTTCGCCCATCTCTGGCCAGGCGGAGACGATCTCTACAGAGGAATCGAAGACATCGCGCACGGTTACGTTGGTGGCGGGCCGGCCGCCGTTGTTGCAGACCTCGATAATGTAGCTTACTTCCTCACCCCGACGCACTGCCTTTTGTAGCGCCGTTTTGTTGACGGCAAGTCGTGTTCCATTCTGGACGGCAGTGTAAATGCTGCCTGATTTTGGCCTCAGCTCATCGCAACAGATAGTGAAGCGATTCTGTAGCAGTGCTCCGTCAGGCAGAGTGTCTTTCACGCGCACCTGCAGGGCGATAGTATGCGGTCCGTCCTGATCGAGGCGGGATATGATCCAGGTGCTCTCAATGGGGGCTGGATCGGCTGAGAGAAAGGTGACTCTTGAGTCCAGCTCGTCGATGATGCTCACATTGTGGGCCACTCCGCCGCCCAGGTTCTCGTAGGTGAGGGTGTAGGTGAGAAGCTCGCCAACCGGCACTGGATCTGGGTCGGCTGTCATGCGGACGGAGATATCCATGACGCTCACCTGGGCCGAGGTCTCCCGCAGGTAGTCGTTCAGGCCACCCTCGCCCGTGCGCTCCTCAAGGCTTGCGCCCGCCAGGCTGGTCCAGGCCACCTGGGCGCTGCCTTTAATCTGCTCGCCCGGCTGGGCCCGAGATGTGGCATTGAGGCGGAGGAGCGTCTTTTGGCTGGCATTCCAGTCCAGGTCAAGGGCGTCAAAATGCCACCTGAGGTCTTCGGCATCAAAAGCGGCAGAGGGACCGGACAGAAGCACTGCTGAGCCCGGTTCGTAGGCCAGTCCCGCTGGCAGGAGGGCCTGCAGATCAACATCAAAGGCTGCGGCGTGGCTCTGTGCGGAGTGATAGACGGCCAGAGTGAAGGAGATGCTGTCCTCCGGGCCGGCAAAGGGCCTCTCTGCCCCCATCTCCAGCACCAGCTCCGGTTCGACCACAGTCAGGGTCCCTGCCTCGTCGGCGTCGGTCTTGCGAGCCATGCCTTCCATCCAGTTCATGGAAGCCGTTGTGCCTTCCAGGACCGAAGCATCCTGACTCTCGGGCGCGTTTTCCAGCAGGCATTTATAGACAATCTCGATCTGATGCGCGGGGCCAGCATCTCCGAAGAACCAGCATACCTGCTGAGAGCCTTCGGAATTTGCGGTAACCAGCTCGCGCTGCAGAGCCAGGCCCTGCACGGACAGGCTGCCCTCGTTGTAGATCAGGCCCCTTGGAATGGTATCGTTGATCCACAGGTCGCAGGCTCCGTTGGGCAGGTCGGCAGAGATCTCAAAGCCGGCGACTTCACCCACAGCCAGGCTGCGAGGCTGGTCGGGCTGCTTTCTAAGGGCGGTTCTTGTCCCGAGCTGTGAGAGCTGGCTGATCTCCTGGCAGGGGCCGGAACCCCAGCAGACTTGAAAGAGGGTGGAATAGGTGCTCTGGGTTTCTATCACGCTGGCCTTGAATTTGACCTGTTCACTTTGGCCTGGCGCAAGAGATGAATAGCTCCAGTTCAGGCCCGGCAAGTCTTTGCTCAACAATTGTAGTCCCTGAGACAAGGTGGCATTGACAACGATGTCGTAGGCCGTTCCGTCTCCGTCGTTTTCCAGCAGAATGGTCCAGACAATCTCATCGCCCTTGGCGATATCGAATCGATCCGGCGAGGCAGATAGGCTCAAATTTGCCCTCCCGATGTTTAAGGGAAGTGCTGGTGCCGAAATTTTGCCTGCCGAGGAGAGCATCTCTGCCGATAGCTGCGCCTGGTTGGGTGCGCTGCAGTCGGCGGTGAGATTGAACTGCAAGCTCAGAGACTCACCTGCATAAATGTCGGCAGAGCTTCCGTCATTAGATCTTCCTGGAGTTGCCTCCTGAAATTTCCACTCCAGATCGTTGTCCAGATCTTTGCCATTGGGGCTGCGCGCCCAGCAAAAATTATCATTTTTTCCATCCTTAGCCGCAGGAGTACAGTCAATCTCTATTCCCGCGGAATCCAAAAGAGAAATGAAGGTTGGTTTGGAGTTGATCAGCGAGCCATTGGTCCAGGTTAGCAGTAGATAGTCTCCTGGCTGGATGGTTGTGCCTTGGGGGATAGAAACGGACTTTTCATAGTAGCTGTCGACTAGCTTCCACCCGCCGATATTGATCTCATGGGTGGTTGGATTGAATAGCTCAATCCATTCCTTTGCACTGTCCGTGCCTTTTGGGTTTTGCTCCCATTCATTTACTACGACGTGTCGACAGGATTTTAGCGCACTGGAAAGGTCCCACTGTAGAGACTGACCGCTCTGGTAAGGCTCATATGGTGATTGTGTGCCGTCCAGAATGATTTTTCCATTTCCTGCGTGGCTGAATCCCTCGGGAACCTGAAGCAGTGCAGACAAGCTGTGAGCATCATCGCTGCAAACGAAATTCATTTCATAAGCACCTTCCCCAGAGACATCCACCTCTGGGGGGGCGGAGAGGCTCAGGGACGAAGCAACGGCTGGCAAGAATATAATATGTAATAATATAAATCCAACCAGTAGACTATGAAGTGATTGCATTGCAAGTCGTTCATGCAGGATCAGAGTACGATTATGGAATGTTTTATTTTTATTATATATTTTTGATATATTCTGTGTTTCTGCTGTTTTGCTATCAATGCAATTATGTGAGCTTGGATTACAGCTTTCTAAATATGTCTCATTCGGCATGGGCGAGGGATCACCTGGAATTAATTCGTATCTTTGGTACTAATCACAGATCCGAACATCTTATTTAATTTTTTCTGTTAGTATTTTTAGGGCGATCAATTCTAAGTCAGGACAAGGCAAATAATCAAAAATTTAACACTCTATAAATAAAAATTATTTAGCATCTTTTCCGTATCCATTTTTGCTGCCTAACTTGGGCTGCTTTGTCCTCAAGCTCACATGCTTGCAGTAGAATCGCCTGCCTGCATCAGTTCGGACCCGCACGCGCCTATCCCTGGGCGGCAAGCTGGCTTTTTTGGCTATGCATAGCCCTACGATGCGGAAACTCTCATGATCTAGGACAAGGGCTCATGCCCGAAGAACGAAAAAACCGATGTGCAGTTCGGTTCTTTCATAGATTATGGGTCTGAGGCAGATGAAATTGAATTCTGCGTAGAACCAAAACAAAATCGCTATTAAAACCGCAGCAAGAATTGAAGCATCAGTCAATAAGAGGATATGAATCAGACAAGAAGAGAATATGCGTCACGAGATTGCTGATGAGGGGCTTATTTGAAGTCCATCCTCGGCTCCATCCTCATCAGCATAGCTCTGTAGCCATCATGCGTGTGCCTTTGCCTGCGAGGTTGCCCCACTGGGCCTACTCTTGCGGTGTCTCATGACATGGCGCGAGCGTTTTCCTGCGATCTCATCGCTCTTTACCCACTCACTCGTCCCGTCGTCCTTTTCATATTGTTCTTTCACGGCCGACCAGGCAGCTTCGTGAGATGCCTTCTCGCGTGCTGCGTCCTCAGTATTCTCCAGTTCTTCCCAACAGCTGTTAAAGCCCTTCATGTAAAGGGTCTTGGCTCGGCTGGGCAAATTTCGCACGCTTTTAGGCAGCTCGCTTATGTTCTCGTATGGCATCAAATACACCTCCTGTCAATGTTTGAGCTATATGATAACTCGCTTACTATGAAGATCCTGGTTAAAAGGTTTTGGGGTCATGTTAAATACATCATCACAGTTTTGCCCCACAGCAACTCATATTCCAAGAGCGAGCAAAATTTTCCGCCCTGTAACTCTCTCATCTTCTCCCTGACGGCTCAAGTTTTGCCTTGGCGGCCTACATATTCTAGTCTATCCTTTCTTTGGCCTCTATTTGTGCTGTAGTTTCAAGGCATTTTCTAGGGGGGGCATGACACCTTCATCTAAGGTTATGCTCAAATTCTCAAGAAAATTTGTTATCATTTTATCGATCATGTCTACGTCCATCATTGCCAGAGTCACGGTTGGTGCATTCGGCTGCTAAGCGAAGAAGATCTGATTTCCTGCCAGCTTCCAGAGAGCCGGTCAAGGAAATGAATCATTTTAATTTGACCGGGCCTGGATAGGATTGTGCT
This sequence comes from Methanothrix sp., assembly GCA_035527135.1. GTDB lineage: Archaea > Halobacteriota > Methanosarcinia > Methanotrichales > Methanotrichaceae > Methanothrix. The sequence continues at coordinate 10,245 of DATLBD010000028.1, forward strand.
TCCAGCAAGATTTTAAGTTATGGGGTGTAAGCTTCTTTTTGAGGCCTGGCGGGGGTAGAGAAGATGCAAGTCCGCTAGCATCCATCCAGCAGCATTGGTGCTGCAATCTCTCTTTCATCAGTATAATTTGTTTTTATAACGGCGTCAGGGCTCCATAACTACCTGCTTTAGGAAGGGCAGAAGACCAGTTCGTCGTAGCTGCCCATTTCTTCTCCTGTGCATACTATTTTTTTTGGATTGCAGCAGGCAGCTCGGCTAAAAATGATATTGCCAGTGGGTGGGAGTCAGATCCCGATCCGCCTGGGATAAGATAGGCCCTGTCGCATATGCCGTTGCTATCCGTATCAGTGCAATTCTGATACTCGCTGTAAAAGTTGCCTTTATGAGACTCTGATGAATACCACAAGTTGGTATCGCCATCGTCGTAGACATCTTTACGGCTGGCCACCAGCTTGTTCAGACTAAGAATATTGCCTGCTGATGAAACCAGACGTATACCGTCTTGCAGATTTTTGGCTGCATAATTTTCCGTTACCAGGTTATTGGTGGAGCGGAAGCCCAGACAAGGATTCGAAGATGAAGCAAAAATGACGGAATTGGCTGCTGAACTTAGCCCGAAGAGGTATTCAAAGTCCGATGATACCATTGACCTGTTTAGCTACATTGGTCATCGGTTAAGCCCATAAATTGTCTCGGAATCTCTCCCGATTAACATGCGGGTCAAAGGCCTGACTGCCATAAATTTCGTATTTAGTCATAATTATATCTTTTACGCCCAGGTAGCAAAGGACCTCGTGCAGAATCTCATGTGAGGATTCAACAAATACATTGCTCCACCTCATCTGGGTGAATCGAGCTATTTGCTTATCTGGATTAAGTTTTCTAACAATATTATAAATTTCCTTGCTAAGTATCATCGTCAAGATGGAGATCCAAATAAAAGCTTTGATAACCTGTTCATT
>DATLBD010000029.1:0-3126 GCA_035527135.1 Methanothrix sp.
TACCTCAAACTCTCTTCCATTATCCTGTCTCCGCATTCTTCAAATCAATTGCAGCATCATTCCTCAAATCACTCGAATCAAATCACAGCAACCCATCAATTCTCGCAAACAACTGATTTCAGCCCGGTTCTTTGGGATGAATGGGAAAATGCGTCCTCAATTTTGGCAAGAGAAGTCCTCCTGGTAACGATCCAGTCGGTCTTGATCATGCCTGAGGTCAAGAGCTCTACAGCCGATCGGTTATGGCGGCTGGCGCAGCCGTAGGCCCCGGTGATGGTAAGCTCATGGTAGTGGATAGAGCGAAGGTCGATCTGCTCTTGATAGTTTCCCGGAGAAGGCCCGGAGAAGATGCAGACTCTTCCGCCAGGTGAGAGCAACCCCAGAAGATCGCCGTCCACCCGGACGGCCGGTGTGGCGGTGAGGATTACGTCCACGCCGGCGCAGCCGGTCTCCGCGGCTAGGACGCTTTCCACAGATTCTTTTGCAGGATCGACTACTGTCGCGCTGGTGTGCCTTTCAAGCAGGCGGATTCGGGCCGGCAAGCTCTCCGTCACTATTATCTTCTCGGCTCCATGAAGCTCGGCTAAAAGAGCGTGCAGAGCGCCGATGGGCCCGCCGCCCAAGATGAGCACTCTATCGCCTTTGGAGACGCAGGCCTGCTCCTGTCCGTTTATGCAGCAGGCCAGGGGCTCTGCCAGAGCGGCAAGAGCCGGATCGACATTTCCCGGCAGCAGGTTCACGCCGCCGGAAAGGCTTTGCCCTGGCAGAGCTAAAAGCTCGGCAAAGCCTCCATCGCAGTTGAAACCCATGATCTTGATGTCGGGGCAGCGGTTGTCTGCCCGGCGCAGGCACGGCCCGCACCTTCCGCAAGCGATGCCCGGCCAGACCTGCGCCAGGTCGCCTTCTGCCAGGTGGGTGCATGCATCTATCTCTACGATCCTGCCTACCATCTCATGCCCCAGCACGCGGGGAAAGCCCAGATCCCGGTGGCCCTGCACTCTCATTTTGACATCCGTGCCGCAGATCGCGCAGGCTTTGATCTGCAGGAGGGCTCCGCCCCGGGGGGCCGCCGGGTCAGGCAGATCATCCAGCTCCAGGAGGCCAGGGGCCTTGAGAACAGCAGCTAACATTATTTTCCGGCCTACTTCTTGGGAAGCTCCACAGTCATGAGCACGCGATCAGTCTCCTCGACGAGCTGCATTTGCGTGACTCCGTAAAGCCCGGCTAAAAGGGCCGCTCCACCCATGCCCACACCTTCCTTGACATAACCCTGTGCGTAGATTTGCACTGGCGGGATCTTGGAGTTCTCCAGGCCCGGATCGGAGTAGTAGTAGGGCCTGCCTGTCGATTCCACGATCTCCTTGAAGTTCGCCGTCTTATCCTCTACGATGTATTTGGTGGTGGCAATGGAGATATCACCCTCAATAGCCAATGCTTTTCCAAGAGCCAGCACGGCGGCCATCTGAGTGCCCCCTGCCAGCACGACCTTGCAGCCGGCCAGGCCACGCATGAGGCCCAGAGCGGCTGGCATCATAGGATCTCCCACCTGGCTTACTGCCCGCAGGGGATCGTTCTTAAGGCTGCCGTCCTTGATGCCTGCCCTGTTCAGGGCCTCGGCCACCACGCCATCCTTCAGTGCAGTGGGGTTGGACTGGAAGCTGCTGCTCACATTGGCATCGTAGCCCAGGGCCTTGAGGACGGCAAGAGCTGTGGTGGTGCCTCCTGCAATGGACTCACCAATGAAGACGCAATCGGAAAGCCTTGCCAGCTTCTTTCCCAGGAGGGCGGCATTTTCGTAGAGAGCGCGAGCGCCGGGCACGGCGGGCTCTTTGCGGATATCATTTCCTGCCGCTCCGCCCAGCTCTGCGTAGGGGATGGCCGGTTTCTTTCTCAGGCCCGAGGCCACGAACAGGGAGGGAATGCCGGTCAGGTTCAAGGCCGCCTTGGTGACAATGGCGGGAGTGGGCGAGCCGCCAGGAGCTTCCGGCAGCTCGGGCATGGTGATGATGCGGTTTGTCTCCACCAGCTCGGCATCGGCGCCAGGGGTGTAGTCAGTTAGCTCCGGCGTGGTTCCGGCTGCAGAGAGGCCGGGAATCTTGCCGGTGTCGGTGTTGGAGATAATACAGAGAAATAAAGGCCGCTGGGGCCGCGGCCCGAAATCGGGGTAGATCCATTCTGGCATGATCCTAAGGCCAGACCTGCACCTATAAGAAACCAACGCCAGTAGGCTTAATTTAACTAAACTTGTGTTGCTCGGCACTCAAGCGGGCTTTGCCGGGACGCCATTTTTCTGCATGAGGCTCTATGCTGTATTGGCGTCTGACATAGCTATCCATTGTCTGCGAAAACTAGGGGCCCCTAGGAGCCAATTTTGCGAGAATAACCTGGGTGCAGAGCCATCTTGAAAATCCGAAAAGAATAGTATAAATATTTTAGAGTGAAATATATCACTACTATGAAAGAAGCCTTGAACAGAACCGAAAATCAAGCCGGACCTTGTGGCATCGTCTGCGGCGCATGTCCTCTGGGAAGCGGCGCGGTAACCGAGAACGCAGGCCAGACCAGAAAGCACATCGTGGACTGCCAGATTCCCATGTGGTCTCCTTTTGTGCCAGGGGGAGAGGTCATCGACTGGACTGCCGTGGATAGGGGCCTGGACTGGATGGAAAAGTATGCATGCTGCGCAGGATGCGAGAACGGCGGGGGTCCACCAGATTGCACCATCAGGATCTGCGCCCGGGAAAAAGGCTACGAGCTGTGCAGCTCTTGCGATGATCTTGACTCCTGCACTAAATTCGAGTGGCTCAAGGAGCACGGCCAACAGGTCAAGCAGAAACTAAAGGAGAATAAAGGTCTATCCAAAACGGAGTATATCAAAAAAATGATGGACCAGATGCCCTGGGAAGTTTGATGCGATAACGGGCTTTTTTACAGTTTATATAGTTACATCTGCTGGGAGTGGGTCGGGCTGATTGAGCCACCCTACCATTTCATCCCTCGCTTGATCTGTTCCGCGGGCACTTTCACCTAGTGGGTCTGACTGTGCGTATGCCTGAAATGCAAGGCAGACGAGTGCCGTCATACACAGCAAAACTTTGCAGTATTTCATTTCATCACACCTGTTGA
>DATLBD010000030.1:0-9482 GCA_035527135.1 Methanothrix sp.
GGTGGAAAAGCAGGTCGAAAGTAGAAAGAAGCATATGTCTTTAAGCTTATGTCGAGTGCAAGAGATTTCAGAATGTGCAGAAGAGGTATGAAAAAGATGAGCAAGATTTGGACATTGGCCTTAATTGCAGTATTGGCGACTGTAAATTGCGTCAGTGCCGGTACGGTGAGCCTGGCTTATGATGACGGCATTGTGGATGACGGCGTTTGGATCGATGAGCAGAGGGCCCACTGCGTGGTCTTCACGGCACCGACTGATAATTGGAGTTTAGCCCAGGTGGCCATTTTAGGAAAGCTTGTTCCCGAATCCAAATCTGAGATGTTTGTGATTGAGGTTTGGGATCAAAACTTATCTCTCCTGTCTAAAACTACAGACAAAGCAAGTGCATATTTCGGCAACAACTTAACCTGGTCGCTGATCGACCTGCCGGATATCAAGGTTTCCGGCGATTTTCTCATCGGTTTCTTCGAGTTCGCCGGCGTATTTCAGGGAGTTGATGCGTCCCCTTCATCGGGCAGGTCCATTCTAGTTGCCAGAAATCCCAACAGGATATTGAATTGGAGTGTGCAAAACCATAGCCAGAACCAGACCAACTGGATGATTCAGGCAATCGGACACTCTCCACAGCCCAATTTTGCTCTGAAAGTTCTCTCCGATACGGCAAGTGAAAAGAGCCCCGCGAAAATCCAGGTAACGGCTACAGATCCTGATGGCAACCTCAAGAGCGCCACAATCATGGTTGTGGACAACAAGACAAGAGAGGTAGTCTGGTCAGAAGAGAAAAAACTGTCGGGAAGCAGCGACGGGGCGGATTTCTCATGGCCGGCAGCAGCGTTCAGGATTTCGGAAAAGGGCCTGGATGATGGACCCATCTATGTGCTGAATAATCTAGAGGTTCCGGAGAATTTGAGCAGTCTGCTGACTTACTCTGCACCCTGCATCCTTGAGCTGGAGAAGAATGTAACTCTCACCGCCAGGGCTCACTTTGGGGTGGACGGCAAGCTCAATGCACTAATCGATTCCTATGGTGGCTCTCACTATCTGTCGCAGGATTTGCTGGATATCTCGAGGCCGGGCACCGATTACACGCAATTCGTTAAGAATAATATTACTCTGATCAAGGATGAGAGCAAGATTGGCTTTATCAATCTGAAGGTCCCAGTCAAACAAAATGAGCAGGAATCGGAGATAATCGGGCCGATAGTGCTCTCCGGCTCTCCATTATCCAATTACGATCTTAAATTGGAGAAGTCGAAAGCCGGCATGGGTGAATATATTGTCATAGTAAAGGTAGGGGACCTTGCATTTAATGAAATAAGCGAAATTGCGGATAGGGCAATTAAAGTGATATGATTTCATCGCCGGGATTGAAACTGCTTGAAACTGCCTGGAAATTCTACCATCAAGGGAAAAAAGCAAAAAGGATTATCCGGAGGGGTGGGCTTCCTCCGGAGATTTTTCCTTTTAGACCAGTATACAAAATAGTATAATCGAGCATAAGCGGGCCAGCACCGATCCACAGCGCCCTTTTAACGGGACCACCACCAAACAGTTATGACCTGACCTCGCCTAAAGCCCGATCAAAGCCCTGGTAAAGGGTGAGAACAGCCTGCACTATTCACAGTGTCAGATTTGCGGGAACCCGAAGCACCGCCAGATGCCAGATGTCGGGCATGCAGTTGCCTTTTGCCTTGGGCTTTGTGCTGCGTCCTGTTGCCGTGGCGAGGTTTGCAGATACTTCTGAATTAATGCATGCTACGCCTATTAGGGCGTGCATTTCTTACCCCGTCGGGTCTAATTCAGTTTCTCTGCTGCTTTCCGGATACTGCCCAAAGGCAGCACCTCTCCCACCTTCGGAGCTTGAAGGCACCCACGGAGGATGCTTTTATCAAGCTCTCTGGATATTGGAGAGCTCAGCCGGAATAATTTCCTCGTTATTGCAGTGCAAGACGCAGCGATTTAACTATTTAATCGTTATAGATATTAGTAATTAACGCTTGAAGGTCAGCAAGATGTTATAAATAATTATCATAAATACTTACTCTTAAACCGTATAGTAAACTCAAAAATCTTAACTAGTTTCAATTGTAGATAAAAGCGAGAAGTTAAACGCCAGCATTTTTTTCTTGCAGGCGTTTTGGAGGAATTCAGAAATGTTTGTATTAGCAAATGAGCTAGGGCTGTCAAATGAAGGATTTGTCGGCCTGGGATGGTTGCGTGAACTACCGGATTTCAGGGATTACACAGTTAATACACCCGAAATAAAGGCCCTACTAAGCAGGTGTGATATCCCTAAAGCACTACCGGCATCTACAGACTTGAGGGCGTGGTGCTCCCCCATTGAAAGCCAGGGACAGCTAGGATCATGTACGGCAAATGCAGGTGTGGCCTTATTCGAGTACTTTGAGAAAAAGGCCTCCAATACATATATTGACGCATCCCGCCTTTTCCTCTACAAGGCCACCAGAAATCTGATGGGTGTTACTGGTGACACCGGCGCATACCTGAGGACGACCGCTGAAGCTATGCTCCTCTTTGGAGTTCCACCGGAAAAACACTATCCATATATAATCAGTAAGTACGACGATGAACCTTCCGCATTTTTGTATTCTTTTGGCGGAAATTACAAAGCGCTTAAGTATTACCGGTTCGATCCACCGGGGACGCCAAAAGCGCAGCTTTTAGCCACCATCAAAGAAAAATTGGCGGTAGGACTGCCCTCTATGTTCGGATTCACAGTCTACAGCTCAATTGGTGAGGCCTCAACCACAGGGTTGATACCCTTCCCTGCCAGCGGCGAAAGAATGCTGGGAGGTCATGCCATAGACGCGGTTGGATACGATGATGCCAAGATTATCACCAATGCCAATAACAAAAAATCCACCAAGGGAGCTCTTCTGATTAGGAATAGCTGGGGCACAGGTTGGGGTAGCAAAGGCTATGGCTGGCTGCCGTACGATTATGTCTTATCCGGCTTGGCCAGTGATTGGTGGTCTCTGATTGAGGCCAAATGGGTTGACTTATGTTTATTCGATGGATAGGAACGCCTTCTTCTTTTTTTTTTTTAATCAACGGCGCATCAGCACGACGTCGCCGGAGCAAAATCAGATCCCGGATCGACTTTGACGCTCATGGCCTCGTGCACGCCTGTGGCGTCCTGATAGCTCGTGGCTTTGCCGGTTGCGATGTATCTCTTCAGACAGCTCAGGATAACAGCAACATCCCTGGGAATTTTAATGCATTTGGGGAGATGATGATTCTCTCTGTTCATAGCTAATCGGCATCCTCCACCGGAGGCTTTCCTGCTGGCGCATCTGCGGTTGCAGAAGGCCACCGTTCTGAGCAGTACCTTTCCTACATCAATCGTGAGCGGCGGATCGGAGATGCTTCGGCCATAAACGGCTACTGCCATCGCAAAGAAGGACAGGTTCTCTATAGCACCCTCCGACCATCTCCTGGATAGGTATTTCATTATCTTGGGCTTGATCTCGACTTTGGCCTGCTCCACCAGGGCACGATAGCATGCCGCAGTCGGCATGAGAAGTACCTGATCGAACTCAAACTCCTTCCCGGTTGCGCGGCTGTCCACTAATTTTACAAAACGGCTGCCGTATCTGTCCGCAAAATCTTCCATTCCGATCTCTTTGGAGCTTATGTCTGCTGTGTCGAATAATTCTCGATGAAGCGGCACTAGATGTTGGTTTCATGCTAGGCCCAGTTAATGCCCCTATGGTCTGCTGCTTGCTGATTTTTGGGAGTTATTCGACACAGCACTTATGTCTGCTTTTTCGCTTTCTTTCTCTCCCTTGTCTTCTCTCGCCCCCACCCGCGCCCGCCCGGGGGCCGCGAGGCAATGAGGCACTGTCTCCCTTCGCCGATGAGATCTTCCCTTCCTGCCATCAGCAAGCCCTCTTTAACCAGGTCGTAGTTCCTCGGGTCCCGGTACTGAAGCATGGCCCGCTGAATCCTCTTCTCCCTGCCTTTGGGCACATGCACTGGCGTGAGGGTGAAGGGGTCCAGGCCGGTGTGGTACATGGCAGTGGAGACGGTCATGGGCGTGGGAGTGAAATCCTGCACCTGCTCCGTGTACATGCGATTGTCACGCAGATACTCCGCCAGCTCGACCATGTCCTTGACAGTGCAGCCGGGATGGCCGGACATGAGATAGGGAAGAAGGTACTGCTCCTTTCCCACCGCCCGGCTGGCTGCAGAAAAGCGCTCCCGAAAGGCATCCAGAACCTCTCGGGGGGGCTTGTGCATGTATTCCGTCACCGACCGGGAGATGTGCTCGGGAGCGATCTTGAGGTGGCCGGAGACATGATGTTGGCAAAGCTCCTCCAGATAGGGAGAATGGTCGGCCATTATCAGGTCATGCCTGATCCCCGAGCCGATGAAAACTCTCTTCACTCCTGGAATTTTCCTCAGCCGGCGCAAGAGATCTACCTGTCGGGAATGATCTTTGTCCAGTGTGGGGCAGTCCGCCGAGCAGAGCTTATCCGAGCATGCGCCCCGCTTCCAGCGCGGGCAGGAAAGGGCGTACATGTTGGCCGTCGGCCCGCCCACATCGGAAATGATGCCTTTGAAGCCTTTCATCTTCGAGAGCATCGTTGCCTCGCGCAAAATTGAATCCACGCTTCTGCTTTGCACAATCCTGCCCTGGTGGTGGGTCAAAGCGCAAAAGGAGCAGGATCCGAAGCATCCCCTGTGGCTGGTGATGGAGAAGCGCACCGGCTCCAGGGCCGGGATAGCCTCCCGATAAGAGGGATGAGCTTCTCGGCGGAAGGGCAGCTCATAGATGTTATCCAGCTCCTCTGTTGTCAGAGGTCGTGTCGGCCTGTTCTGGATGATGACCGTTTTGGGGTGGGGCTGGACGACAGCTCGTCCGTGGAAAGGGTCCTGCTCCCCGTAGTGCAGGGCGAAGGCCTGGGCATATTTTCTCTTGTCCGTCGAAACCTCTGTGAAGCTGGGGATGACCAGGCAGCCCTCGCGGGGCTCGCTTCTCCAGCGGGCGATCTCCTCTTTTACTGTCGTTCCGGGAACTTCCCTGATCTCTTCAATTCTCTCGCCTTTCTCCAGCCTCAGGGCCACCTCTCGCAGAGGGTTTTCGCCCATGCCGTAGATGAGCAGATCAGCTGGCGCGTCTGCAAGGATGGACTGACGGACGCAGTCCGACCAGTAATCATAATGAGCAAATCGGCGCAAGCTGGCCTCGATGCCGCCTAAAACAATCGGCACACCGGGAAAGAGGGCATGAACCTTATTGGTGTAAACGATTGCTGCCCTGTTCGGCCGGAGCAAGGCGCCGCCTGGCGAATAGACATCCGAGCTTCGTCGCTTTAAATTGGGAGTTAAGTTGTTGACCAGGGAGTCCACGTTTCCCGAGGATATGCCGAAGAAGAGACGCGGTCGGCCCAACCTGCCAAAGTCCTCGTCTTTTTTCCAGTCGGGCTGAGCGATGATGCCCACGCTGTAGCCAGCATCCCAGAGCACCCGGCCAATGAGAGCTGCAGCAAAGGAGGGATGATCAACGTAAGCATCTCCGCTTATGAGAATGACATCAAACTGCTCTATTCCTTGCTTTTTTGCTTCCTGCAGGGACATGGGAAGGATTTTGGGCTGCTCTTTCATCTGTATGTAAGATAGGCGTGCTGCTGTCATAAAGCCTTCCCAGGATGCTCTGGAAGGAAAGAATGCAAAAATTGCATTCTGGTGAACTTGGGTAAGTTTTAAGATTAGAAGTATGATATTAGTATTGGGGAAAGGCAATGACGCAAAGAGGAAAGCATCTAGCAGTGCTGGCGGTCGCCGTCATGATTCTGTCGTCAATGGCCCTGGCGGCTACAATTAACGTCAGCCCGGGTGAGAGCATCCAGGCTGCCGTAAATGAGGCAAGTCCAGGAGATACGATATCTGTTCAGAGCGGGGTTTATAGAGAGAGCCTGAACATTAGTAAACCGGTCATCCTGGTGGGCATTGGCCGTCCGCTGTTGGACGGGAGCGCAATGGGCAGCGCAATAGTCCTTCGAGCCGACGGGGCAAGCGTATCTGGATTTGGCATTAGAACCACGCGCCGCACAGGCATCCATGTCCTTTCCGATAATAATATTATTGAAAATAATACTATTAGCGGGTGCCTGGACGGCATTCGCCTGGATCATTCTCGCTCCAATTTCATTGTCCTCAATGATATAAACAATAACACCAACGGCATCACCCTTTATGCTTCAGAGGAAAATACTGTTGCCAACAACAATGTTCGTGATAACAACATAAATGAAGAGAGCGATTGCGGCATCTTTTTAGCCTATTCTCAAGATAACGTCATTCAAGATAACGATCTGATGGACAACGGAGACTCTTCCCTATCGCTGAGATCTAGCAGTAACAACACCCTGCGGGGCAACAACATCCGCTACAACGATTGGTACGGCATCTCGCTATCCGAGTCCAGCAACAAAAACCTAATCGCCAGGAACAATGCCGTCGGCAACAAAGATGCAGGAATATATCTGGACAGCTCTCGGGAAAACCTCATCCGGGAAAACACGGCCTTGGACAATTCCCGGGGCATTTACCTCTCATATGATAGCAATGACAACATTGTGCAAGGCAACAACGTTTCATTCAATGCCAAGGGATTGCAGCTAGCCACTCACAGCAGCAATAACACATTGCAAAATAATACGGCAAAGGAGAACGGATACGGCATTTATCTCTCATTCTCCTCCGGCTGGAATCTGCTCTTTTCCAACCATCTTATCGATAACGGCTATAATGCCTATGACATGGGACAGAGCAACCGCTGGGACAATGGCAGCTTGGGCAACTACTACAGCGATTTAGGACGGATCTTCTATGTTCCGGGTGGGCCGGGAGTGGATAGGCATCCAATGGCTGAGCCGGAGTTTTAAAAGTAAAAAATATATTTTTAATTATCTGGGCTGGCTTCGAGAGTCAGCGAATCTGTTGAGGACGGTAGGCAGAATGAATGTGGCCAGGCCCAAGATAATTACGGCAATTAGCTGTTCGGTAATTGATGTCACTTTCGATCACCTCCAAGCAAGTTATGGCAATTCATAATTAATAATAGTTACGATTAATTTCAGCAAGATGATCGAATCGATCAATCAATGAAAAAAAGAAAAAAGAAGAGGTCTAAGCCACAGGGCCACAGGCATCGGCTTTGCGCCTGTTCTTGTCTTGTGGCTTTCTCCTTAAATCTAAATCTAAATAAACTTGGGCCGCTCGGAGAGCTTCATGGGCAGCGGCAGTCTGCGCCAGGGTTTGCCGGCTGTCTCGGTAGAGACTCTTCGGCGCAGGTATTCCACAGTCATCTTGGACTTGGCTGGAGACTTGGGCGTGGAGTCGGCGCGGATGGTAACGGAGAGCTTGCCGGAGTCCAGCTCCTCGTCTCCTATCACCACTACGTAGGGTATCCACTCTCGGCCCGCATCGCGGATCTTCTTGCCTACTGTCTCGTCGCGATCATCGATGTCCGTCCGGAATCCAAGCTCTGCAGCGATCTCCTGGGCCCGGGCCTGGTGCCTCTCGGCCACTGGTATGATCCTGACCTGCGTGGGTGACAGCCAGGTCTGCAGCATGGGAAGCTTGCCTTCCTCGGAGAGGCGGGCCGCCTTCTCCAGGAGGGCATACATGACCCTCTCGATGGCACCGGATGGGGAGCAATGCAGCAGAATGGGCCGCTGTCTCTCTCCTGCCTCATCGACATAGGTAATGTCGTAGCGCTCCGCGTTCTCCACGTCGATCTGCACTGTGGCCAGCGCGCTGGCCTTGTCAAGAGTGTCCACGAAGTTGAACTCGAACTTGAGCACGAAGTAAAAGAACCTCTCATCCCACATCTCGATGAGCACTGGCTTCTTGACGATGTCCACCAGGCCCTCGATGAACTCGCGGTTCTCGCTGTAGAAGTCCTTGGTGAAGCGGATGGCCACCTCGTAGTCGGCCAGATCGAGGCCCACCTCTTTGAGGAGGGAGATGCTGGCCTGATACTGCTTTCTGAATTCCTCCGTGGCCGATTTCATATCGCGGGTCAGGGTGTGCATATCGGGCATGGTAAAAGCCCTCAGGCGGCGGATGCCGACCAATTCACCGCGCTGCTCGCGCCGGAAGGAGTATCTGGTGATCTCGACCATCTTGAGGGGCATGGACCTGTAGGAGATGGTCATGTCGTGGCCCATGAGAAACTGGCCGAAGCAGGCCGCGAATCTCAGGAAGAGCTTTTTTTTGTCGGCTTCGATCTGGTACTGCCTGGCCGGGAATCTGTCCAGGTACTTCTTGAGGGTGGGGTGCTCCATGTCGTACATGATGGGCGTCTCCACCTCCATGGCGCCCATATCCGAGGCCTTGTCCAGCACGTAGTTTTCCAGCAGCGATTTGATGAGTCTGCCCTTGGGATAGAAGCGCATGTTGCCCGGATCGGAGCCTGGCTCGTAATCGACCAGCTCCAAGCGTCTCATCAGCTCCACGTGGGGCGGGACCTTGTCCACGGCCCTGGCCTTGGAGATCTCGTAGTTGGTAAACTTCTGGAGGTTCTCGTGGCCCGTGAAGTCGAACTTGTCGGCATCAATCAGGTTGCCGTCCAAGTCGAGCACCTTCCAGTAGGAGACGGCCTTGGCCTCGGACTTGAGGGCCTCGGAGACAACCTCGCCTTCGCCAAGCTTGATGGAGCGGGACAATTCCGAGAGCGGATGGCCCTTGCAGCTGATGGTGAAAGCCTTGTACCAGCCGAAGGGGGCGCGCATGACCTCGTAGTCCGCGGAAAGGGTCTCATGCATGCCTTTGAGGATTTTAACGGCTGTCGCGGGAGTGGAGAGCTGGGCGCTGAGGTGGGCGTAGGGGTAGAGCATGATGCGGGCGGCTTTAACCTGGCCGGCCACGTCGGCGATCTGCTTGCTGCCCTCGGCTATGACTGCTTCCGGGTCGTCCTCGTCGAACTTCTCCACGGCGATGAAGGCGCAGAGTGCTTCTTCCAGTCGGCCTTTCTTGGCCGAGTCTTCGATCTGTTCCGCCATCTTGGTGGGCCGCTTGGCCTCAAACTCGATAAAATCAGAGTGGATTAGGAGTAATTGCAATAGGGGTCACCTGATAACTGAAGGAATGGCTTGGGGGTAGGTAAAGGTTTCGATAACGAAGGTGCTTTGGCGAGACAAAATGGCATTAAATACTCTAATGATCTGTCATAATTACTATACACCCTCATCTTTATATTTTTTACAGTTAATATAAATTTATTTATTTTATATTGGATACTCCGCAGCTTGCAGCGGGATGCATTTTTTGACTAGAACAATGACAAATCCCACGGTTTTAACAGCCAGAGAACGTACATGCTCAATAGGATCTCAGTTACTCTGCTTTTGCGAGCAAATCTGCCAATCTCGGCATGCAAAAATCATTAGAATAAATATCCCTAACATACTTAAAAAAGTTAACTTTTTGTTTCCTACAAGTATCGAGTATCG
>DATLBD010000031.1:0-25557 GCA_035527135.1 Methanothrix sp.
TTCGATACTCGATACTTGTAGGAAACAAAAAGTTAACTTTTTTAAGTATGTTAGGGATATTTATTCTAATGATTTTTGCATGCCGAGATTGGCAGATTTGCTCGCAAAAGCAGAGTAACTGAGATCCTATTGAGCATGTACATCAAATAAGATAAACTGCCTTGCGAATCTTATAATGCTTACATCAGCCAGCAACAAGAAAATACTAAAGAAATCACCGTCAGATTATTTCATGGAAGTCGCTGAAAATGCAGGGGTGGAATTAGAATTTTTATTAAATTCCAACCTTATATCTGATCTTGCTTTTTCCGCCGCCCTTGAGGATGACTTTGAAAGATTTATTGATCTGCGCGCAGAAACCATTCATAACTTTGTAATTTCAAAGGCCGGTTGGTAGGCCTGCATATGCGTGCAATCAGGCCCTCGATAAGAAGGCACCTCAGCCACGAAGGCCCGGCCCATGAACAGCGAGCAGCGAGTGTAGCTGAGCAAGGCAGCTACGGTCGAGCGGCAACCGGGCGCTGCTGCCCACAGCCTTGCACGGATGGAAAGGCTGGAGACTGCCAGGAATCCTTCCAGGGTTCCAGTTCCATTTAAACCAAAGGCCCAACCGGCCTCCCGGCCCCCGAGCCACGCAAGCTGGCAGTTGGGCCGGCCTGTACTGCAATTGATTCTATAACCGAAAAAGAAATGCACACCAGAACCCAAAGGTTAAATGCCTTAAACAGTAATTTAGATTCATCAAGAGGTGCATTTTAATGAGCGGCGCAGTTCATTCATTGAGCTTTCAGGATTTAATCGAAGCTGTGGAGTCCATGCCTCTGGAGGATCAGTCCATGCTGGTCGAGCTGATCAACAAACGCATCATAGAGAAGCGCCGGTCCGAGCTGGTAGCTGAGGTCCAGGAGGCTAAAAGTGCGTTTGCAAGAGGTGAGGTTAAACGCGGCACATTTGAAGACCTAATGAAGGATCTGAAAGATTGAATACTCTTGTCTGGAGCCCTGGCTTCAAGAGGTCTTTCAAGCACTCAATACGACGCAGGCCTGATCTGCAAGAAAGAATTGAACATGCGCTGAAACTGCTCGCTACTGATGCACTTCATACCTCTCTTCATACTCACAAATTGAAGGGGGACTTGGCAGGTTCTTGGGCTTGTACGGTCGATTTCGAATATCGCATCGTATTTGAGTTCGTGCGAGATACAAAGACGCAAGAAGAGATGATACTGCTTGAAGCAGTTGGCACGCACGATGAAGTCTACTAATTTCAAGCCCCCAAATGTATTAGCTAATAGTAACAGCTAATAGTAACTGGAAACCGTCGCCATTTTAAAATTCAGCCCTTGAAAAGCCGCTTCATCCCATCTCGACGTGACTGCAGGGCCGACTGGCCTCCCGCTCTCCCGAGCACGAGTGCGTACGGGCGGCCCACCTTTCGGACGACGATGCGGCCCCCGGACGGCCCGGCCCACAGGCAGCAAACATGTTCTTGAATTACGCCACCTGATATGAAACGCCGATAGCCTGAAATTCACCAGTTTCCTGTCGCTCTAGTTTGGCTCTGATTTTTTCGAATCTTCTCACGGTCTCCTGTGAGTACAACCTCTCTCCGCAACGCAGACACACCTCAGCGCAAACCTTCAGAACTGCGGTATTGACGCCTCCACGCAGAACCTTTTCAACTTCCTTTTCTACCAGATCGCTACCACAGATGGGACATCTTTCAAAGGGCATCGAATTCATTTCTTCCTCATTTTGCAGTCGATCCATCTATTTGGGTCAGGCCGATAGACCGTGATCAGGACTGCCCATTGCTTCATTTCATTATAAGCCCAAACGCTGTGAACTGGGTCGCCGCCAAAGGTTTGACCAAATATGAGAACGCTTGGGTAGGGTGAATCGTCAATGTATTCTTCAATAACAACTCCGTGCAAAGCCGAAAAATAGATCTCATCGAACTTGAGCCGGTCGGCATTGGCCTCTTCATAGGCATGATCAGTTATTCTGACCTTTCCTGACTGTATGGCTTCCTTGATGTCGGCGAGTTCTACTTGGCCTTTTGCATCCACGATTTTATAAATTCATACTATGATTATTTAAAGGTTTATGATGTCTGCTTTTCATTTTATCATGGGTAGTCCACTCTGCTAAGAAGATCCTTCGGTGCCAAATCAGCATGAACCCCAGGCCAGACCTGCCTCTCGCCTCGATCACGAGCGCTTGCCAGGCAAGCCAGCCCGCCCGGACGACAGCGCAGCAATCCCGGATGGCTCGGCACGATGGCAGCTAGGCACCGCGCAGCTTAGCAGGCAGTGACGATCGAACGGTAGCCGGGCGCTGCTGCCCAGAGTCCCGCAATGAATGCCAAGTTGGAGATAGTCACGAACCTTTGCCTAGACTGCCATTTGCACCGATTTTGAGAGCAGGCTTGCAGGCCGGTCCGGCAAAGAGCAATGTTTTTAGAGTTGTAGCACCTTTAATTTTCCGGATAGATATGGACATAATCGACCTTCTCAAAAGTCATGCCAATGATATCAAGACCCGTTTTTGCGTCAGGCGGATCGGCATATTCGGCTCCTTCGCCCGTGGTGAGCAGAAGGAGTCCAGTGATATTGACATACTGGTGGAGTTCGAGAAGCCCACATTTAGAAACTTCATGAATCTCTCTTTTTATCTGGAGAATCTTTTGGGAAGAAAGGTGGACTTGGTCACTGTAAAAGGACTTCACCCACGCATCCGGCCTTACGTAGAAAAGGATGTGATCTGGTCTGAATAAGGATAGAGAGCTATTGGGGCACATCCTTGAAGAGATGGATTTCCTTGCAGAGTACTGTTCTGTTGTTGAGATTGATAAACTGATGGCGGATAAAGTTCTCCGCAGAGCCTGCGTGAAGTCTTTTGAGATCATTGGAGAGGCATCCAGGAATATCTCAGATGATTTGAAAAGGGCGCACCCTGAAATTCCGTGGAGAGAAATGACTGGCATGAGAAACAAGCTGGTTCACCACGGGACGGAAAAACTTGAAGGAGAAGTGCTAGGACATTGCGACGATCGAATTGTTCCGAACAATTTCATAAAAATTATACAATTTCAATAATGATTAAGCATAGGGAAAAGTAGACTTTTTGTGAAATCATCTTCAGGGATCAGCGAGGTTCTCCTGTATTCGATTCTACAGACATTATTTGTAGTATCGCTACTATGTGCTTTTTGCTCTGCTACGAGTATGAATTTGATGCCTCGTGAGCAGAGGCACTAATACTATAATCAACCTGCACCTAAACTACTAATACAATTAGCATTAATAATGAATTAATGATTAGGAATAGAGTCTTCTTCTAAGTGGGGTCAAAATGATTGACGTTGGCAGGCAAAGGTACAGAGCTTTATTAATTTTAGTTGTTCTTTTCGGCCTAAATATGGTTGTACAGGCAGCTGAACCGAACGAAGTGATCGTATGGGAAAACTCAGGATTTCAAGGCCAACATTATTCCTGGACGATGGAGCAAGACTTGAGGCATCGACTGGTCCCCCACTTTGCCCAACTACCGGGATGGCTTAATGATGGAATATCCTCTATAGAAGTGGGTTCAAAGGTTAAGGTAATCACCTATCGCCATGGCGATTTCGCTGGGCCAAGTAAGATCTACGAGGGCGAAATCAGTAGCCTGAGTAATTACTGGAATGACGAAATTTCCTCTCTCATAATTTTTCCAAGAAACCTAGTCGGCCCACTTGGGGTTGTATTGAGCGATACGGCCTTCAATACAGTTACAGGTTACGAGCCAAATCACCAGTTTTTCCCTCTTCCCGAGTATCTCAAGGATAAAGAGGAATTGTATCCAGGGCTGGACGATTATATGAACGATAAGGCAGAATACGTGCTTATCCAGGGAGACCATATCGAGGTAGAACTTAGCAGGCACGCTGATTTCCAAGGATCTAAGTATACTGATAATTTATTGCTGCCCACTGGCGCTTGTGGTTCTCAAGCTGTTGGAAACTGGAACAACTATCAAACCTTCAGGCTAAGAGGCTGCGTTCTTAACCTGGAACAAGAAGTGTCCTCCCTCAAGGTACGTGAGACGGGACCTGTTGAGGAACAATCATACGTAACTGCTACATCAGCCGGTCCTACCTCGCATAGAGCGCCACCGGCAACAAGTGCAATCGAGGCCCCAAAGGTTGTGCAAACCCTTCCTGACATCAGCGCCCTTATCCAACCAGCTTCTCCAAAGGAGAGTGCTTCCCCATTGGAGTCGATCTCCAGATTATCGGGCAGGGTATATGTGGGCGAGGTAGGATTGGAGAGCAGCCCTCTGAGGGGAGTTAGCTTGGAACTCTACTGCTCCAACGATCTCGGAAGTCAGGGCCGAAAGGTGGATGCCACAAGCACCAGCTCCGATGGCTGGTATGAGTTGACTGTTCCTTCCGGTTGCGAATTTTATAACATTAGAATGATACCCTCGTCCGGATATAGCATGGAAGGAGCCTCTAGTGTCGCCGGTAGAGTAATCGATAACAATACAATCCAGTACGCATATCCTTTGAAAGATCTGGTTCTAACCGGCAACAAGTTTTGGGTTAAGCCCACCACACCCACGGCCCCATTCAAACCGGTAGAACCTATACAGCCATCAGAACCTCCTGCCGAGCAGCCTCGTTGTCTAGGGGGATGCGAATGCATGTCGCAAGAGATGGCTGAGCAGGAATTCGGTAGATATGAGCGCTGCTCTCCAGAGATTTGCGGCTACGATCAGGACAGAAATCCATTGTACTGTTTCAAACCTATTGCAGAGCCTTCTCCTGAACAACCTGCTTGTCTAGGGGAATGCGAATGCATGCCGCAGGAGATGGCTGAACAGGAGTTCGGTAGATATGAGCGCTGCTCTCCTGAGGTTTGCGGCTACGATCAGGATAGAAATCCATTGTACTGTTTCAAACCTATTGCAGAGCCTTCTCCTGAGCAGCCTGCTTGCCTAGGGGGATGCAAATGCATGCCGCAGGAGATGGCTGAGCAGGAGTTCGGTAGATATGAGCGCTGCTCTCCTGAGGTTTGCGGCTACGATCAGGACAGAAATCCATTGTACTGTTTCAAACCTATTGCAGAGCCTTCTCCTGAGCAGCCTCTTTCACTTGCTGACTTAACCGTTGAACTATACAGCTATCAGGTCCAAACCGCACCCGAGCACAAAGGTATTTTCCCCTGGCCGCCGCTTACCGACCGTCCTACACTGTTTCAAGTGCTGGTAAAGAATGTCGGGACTGCCCCTGTCAATGAAAGCTTCACCGTCGAATTCTATGTAGATGATAAACGAGAATGCTCCTGGACGTTTTCACCCATTTCTGCGGAAGAGGACCTCCTGCATCAATTCAGCCCGCTGATGCCAGGTGGCACCCGGATCTACAATTGCGAAAGGATGTTTCAGGAAGGTGAGAAGTCTCTGAGATGGGTGGTAGACACTGGAAATGAAATTTCCGAGAGCAACGAAAGCAACAACGATCTGATAAAAATCGCTAAATGGCAAGGAGCCCCAGACCTCATAGTGGAAGATGTCTGGCCGGATGGCAAACCCACTGGAGGTCAAAAGTCGACATGGAATGTAAAGATCAAGAATGTCGGTCAAGGAGACGTCAGCGTTCCTTTCCTCACTACCTTCTGGCCGGAAGGAATCGCCGGAGGAACACAGGAGAACTTTTGGTCTCAGTCGCTTCCGGTGGGCCAGTCAATATCCTGGAATACAACGCAGCCCTTCCGATCCTGGGGAAAGCTGAATATTACCGTAACAGCAGATGCGAGCTATGCCATCACTGAAGGACTGCCGAATGGAGAAGATAATAACGAGCTGGTTAAGCAGTTCGATCTGGCTTTCGTAGATCTGAAAGTTGAAAACCTTACCATTACACCCAAAAAGCTGGTTGAGAACGGCAAAACAACAATCTCATTTACATTAAAGAATGTTGGAACTGCAAACGCGTTCCAACCGTTCAAAGTGAAGCTGTTTCCTGGCAAGTTAAGTGCAGGTCTGACCCAACCGGTTCTTCTTACCGTTAAAGAATTAAAGGCAGGACAATCAATAAATATGGAGCATGATATTAAGCTTCTGCCTGGGGATTACCAAGTAGCGGTTGAAGCAGATCACCCGGACCCAAATAACGTTTATTTCGAGCCTGATCGCAATAACAATGTAGCGGTCAAGCCTGTGCATGTTTACTCTCAAAAAGAAGTTTTTCTAATATCCGATCTCAACTGGAAAGAGGTATTGAAACTTGTACCTCTATCGACCTGGAGAGACCAGAATTGTCCAGGAGGTGTCTGCAAATACTCGGCCCTCATCTTCCATTTGGA
Organism: Methanothrix sp.; assembly: GCA_035527135.1. Taxonomy (GTDB): domain Archaea; phylum Halobacteriota; class Methanosarcinia; order Methanotrichales; family Methanotrichaceae; genus Methanothrix. The sequence goes on from DATLBD010000031.1 coordinate 6,350, forward strand.
GAACGACGATGCCTTTGATGCCGATTCCATAATTCGTTTCCTGCAGCAGTACAATCCACATAGGGTTAGCATTTTCGGCAACACCAGTGCCATACAAATACCAATTATGCCCATTCCTGGTGTTAATCCACAGACCCTGGAGAGCTTGCTAGTAGCCAAGAAATCCGCCGGTGCACAACTCCAGACTGCGCAAATCTCGAAATATGATCCTGGTAGCTATCTATACTTCTGGGCGAATATAGATAAAGTCGTAATATCCGAGGACGATTATGAGACCGGACTGATGGCTTCGGTCTTGGCTTCATATCTCAATGCTCCGCTGCTATTCGATGATGAGCAGCTGGATCCCAGCATTTTTGACAGCCGGGAGGTTTATGTGGTTGGCAAGATACAGCAGATTACTAAACAAGAGATAAGTAACAGGTCTAGACCGGTAAGTGAGAAAAATGAATATAGCTTAGAGGAATTGCAGAAGGCATATGCAATCTGGACAGGCACGAACAAAGTGATCCTGGTCAATCCTGCAGATCTAAGTATCGGGGCTAATAAAAATTTCAAGCCTGACAAGAGTCCAGAGATCAGCACCTTATATACCGGCCACTCTCTGGCAGCACCATTCCTGGCAGCAGCCAAGAACGAAGTGATCATCTCCACGATGGCCACTACTTACCTCGGGGTGGATTCTTATGTCGAAAACACCCTGGAGAAACTGAAGCTTCAAGGACCGCTGACATATCTCACCATAGTAGCCAATCCCAGGGCAATTCCCATGGCCAGGGAGAACCGAGATACATTTCCTGCTCTGTGGGGAGATAGGGTAGTGTTGGAGGAAATAGACCCATCAAAGATTGATTCTAAACCTTTGAAGCTTGTGGTGATCACCTTTGATACATCCAAAGGGAGCGTTAGTTCGCAAGATATCACTGGAATCAGTTCCTATCCGCTCTCTCCCGCAATCTACAAAGATACGGTCGTATGGCAGGATTATCGCCACGGAGACGCTGAGATCTATGTTTACAACTTATCAATAAAATCGGAGTCCAGGGTCACTTCCAACGCGAGCGCTCAGACTAATCCGGCTATTTTTGGAGATAAAATCGTCTGGCAAGATAACAGAAATAAGCACAAGTATAAGGATAAGGACGGAAAGGATAAGGAAACGCGACAGTGGGATATTTATATGTACGATCTCGCTCTAAAGAAAGAGACACGAATCACCACTGACACCCATGATCAGATAAATCCTGCTATTTTCGGAGATAAGATAGTCTGGCAGGACAAAAGAAATAATGACCAGTGGGATATCTACATGTATGACATCTCAACAAAAACCGAATCCATAATCACATCGGACACTTACGCCCAGATAAATCCTACAATTAGCGAAAAATATATCGCCTGGCAAGACAAAAGAAATAACAACCAGTGGGATATTTACATTTATGATTTAGTCGACCGCAAGGAGTTGAGGATCACCACAAATCCATGCGATCAGGTATTTCCCAGCATTTCTGAAAATAGAATTGTCTGGGATGACCGACGACAGGGAATCCCTCACGTGTTTATCTACGACCTATCATCAATGACCGAGACCCAGCTGGCTACCGGCGACAACAAGCAAATTCGTCCGATAATACATGGAGATCACATCATATGGTACAGCGAAGGCAAAACCAGCATCCCACCAGTGCATGTGGCGCCGCCTGCTGGATCTAGTGGGGGGCGTTGGCTAACTTATTTCTATGATATATCTAATGGCAAGAGCTTATTCCATCAAAACCTGCTCACTCATGAGTTCTCAACCTTCCGGCAGGAAGTGGATGGAAGATATTATGGAAGCTCCGTTAACTATGGTAAGCAGGACAGGGCAGTGGGGAGGATCTTCGGCGTTTCAACCTCCGATGTGTCGGCTTATATCGCAAGGGACTTATTCTTTGATGATATAAAACCCCAGAAAAAAGAGGCTCTGTTGATAGTGCGTGAGGACCACCAAAAAGAAACAAGCGGACATGAAACCGATGGCCTCACTCTTTATAATTATGCTACCAGCAACTACTGGATGGGCGACGTTCCCAAGCAGTTCGACGATGTGCATTTTTATGCCGGAGCGGATACCGGAGCAGAGCAGGCGCCAGCGGTTAACATGAATATTCCTGAAGTACAGGGTCTTTATGATGATTGCTATCTGATTCTCTATTCGGATCACGGAGGATCACAAGGATTCGGCAATGTGGTTAATAGCGGTGTACTTCGGACCAATGATGCCACTCTGCTTCCTTCGATTATCCTAGACATAGCCTGCGCCACCTGCACACCTACCTGGGGTTACGATCCCGAATGGGGGCCTCGCTCAGATGAAGGGGTAACCTTCTGCATGGAGAACATACGACGTGGAGCTATGGTCTATATGGGTGCAGTTGATTTGTCTTATTGGCATCGCATGTTCGATAATATCCTCAAAGGTGCTTTCGTGGATGGGAAAACCATCGGGGAGATCTATTTGGAAGCCAGAAACGAGGAATACACAAATTGTGCAGCCGGCCAACCTCCTTGGCCTTGTGGAGATACCTATTATGCTCTGATTGCAGACCCTACCTTTAAGCCCAGGTGGTGGTAAAAATGAAAAGCGCAGCTCTTTTATCGCTTATCACCTTAGCCTGGGTTTTTCTGGCCGGGACAAGCCAAGCAGTTGGCTTTTCGCTAGAAACTGCTCAGGTGAGCTATAAGCCAGCGGACACCATTCTGGTCACAGCAGAGCTCAACAATTACTTGGACTTCGGCATTGATGTGACTGTTAAGTCCACTATGACAACCCAAAACAAATCAAGTTCCGATCTACTGATTTCCAGTGAGATAACCCTAGGCCCACGAGAGCAAAAGAAAATCGATTTGTACCGGATAAACGTCACGGAAGACTTTCCCGCAGATCAATACCGTGTAGAAGCTAGGCTGATTTCAGATGGTGTTGTTGAAGAGGAGCAGGAGATTGATTTTCGGGTTGAGGACACGCTAAAAGAAATGGTATTGGGAGTTCACCTTTGCAAAGACAAGGAATGCGAATATGAGTCCACTGTTTTTACACAAGGGGATGATATTTACCTGGAATATGATTCTCCAATCGATAATCTAGAGCTTGCGGGAACGATATCTTATCCCAACGGGTCAAGACTAAACATCACTCTTCCATCTATGTTTTCGGCCGCCTGGGATGGGCCGTATGTTTTATGGTCGACTGCATCAACCCTAGGATATAAAAATAAAACTATTAAAGTAAATTTTGCAGTACTAAAACAAGAGCCTGAGATCATCACAAGAAATCTTTCCACAGGGGCGACATTTGATGTTACTGACCTTCAAATCTCGCCCTCGCAGGTTGCGGTGCAAGAACTGGTCAATGTATCGGCGAGGGTTACAAACACCGGCTCAGCTGAAGGAAGTTATAACCTTATGCTGAAAAAGAATGGCACAGTTGAAGCGACAAGAGAAGTGACCTTAAAACCAGGAATGAACGCATTGGCTAGCTTCAATTGCACTGCGGAATCGATAGGCTACAAACAGGTTGAGCTGGACGGATTGATTGGAGGGTTCAATGTTGTTGGAGAGCCTGCCAATGGATTCAAGGTGCTGCATGACCTTGAGTTTGGGCGCTATACGCTAAATGGTGTTGAACATCCCCTGCTTCTTGATCTTTATTTACCGGAGTTGAAAAGCGCCCATCCACCACCACTTCTTATATATATTCATGGCGGAGGCTGGATCGAAGGTAGCAAGGACGATTGTCCGGGAGCTGCCTTTGCCAGATCAGGCTACGCTGTGGCCTGCGTGGACTATCGTCTTGCAGCCTGCTGTGAAGGAGAGTGTAAAGCAAGGCTCACATTCCCGGCCCAGATCCAGGATATAAAAGCAGCAGTGCGCTGGCTGCGAGGATACGCTGATAAATATGGCTTTGATCCCGAGCGCTTTGGTGCTATTGGCGACTCATGCGGTGGTCACCTGGTAGCCCTGCTGGGAACCTCTCACAAAGCTGCCAATTTGGAAGGAGATCAGAATCCCGACATCTCCGATGCAGTTCAGGCAGTCTGTGACTGGTATGGTCCAGTAGACGTCACTAAGGCCCCTCCTGGGATATTATTTGAGGACTATCCCTGCCAGGTCGATCTGGAACATCTAACTGCTAGATATGGTGAAGAAGAGACACCTTATTTGTATTGGACCCTGGCCTGGGCGACGTTTCTGGGCGGTTCATTGACCGACCCAGATGTGAATGCAAAGGCGCTTCAAGCCACACCTTTAGCCTATATTGACCCGACAGATCCTCCATTCCTAGTCATTCATGGCGAAAACGACAGCATTGTTCCCATTGCCCAAAGCGAAATGCTGGTAACAGCACTGGAGAGGGCTGGAGTTGATGTCAAGTTCATTCGTCTACCTGGCGTTGGACACAGCTTTGCAGGCCCGATTGGTTCGTATCAGGAGGTTGATTCAAGATTTTTTGAACCATCGCTTGAGTTCTTCAATCTCCATCTTAAGTATAGTCAAGAACCTAAAGATTTGCGCTAACGATCCGCATGCAACGCCTCATCAACAGATCTGATTAGTATCAATCGTTGGGTGCTTGACTATAGACAAAAGCCATCTCTAATTAAGGTGGCATAAAACCTCAAAAAAAATAATCCTGGAATTCTTTTTTTACTCGTAAATTAGTGCGGGAGGTTCCGTCCCCTCTAAATTGCGATCGATTACTTATTTTCGAACTTTTGTTCCGTTCTAGGGCATAGTTATCTTATTTATATCCAAAACGAAGTAGCTCTGTAACAGAGGCGTGTGGCGAATGACAGAACCAACGGTTGAATCGGTATTTGGCATGAAAGCTGGTATTGTATGGGAAGCACTTAATCAGGATGGTCCGAGTACCATTACCGATCTTGTGAAAGCCACAAACCTTAAGCGCGAACATATCTACGGAGCTTTGGGCTGGCTGGGTCGTGAAAGCAAGATTTCTATGGAAAGGCGCGGAAGGGCAATAGTCTTCTCATTGCGACCATAAAAACGATCCAATAATCGCTCGGCGCATCAAGAGAAGATGCAGAATTGAAGTCTCAGCGCGCATGACGACTTCCAATTTCGCCAGTTCGAATAAATATTTTCAATATTAGTATAATATGTACAAAAAGATAAGCAATTTTGCCCGTTTGTACTATGTTCTGATAGCTATCCTATTATTTTGTGTCGGGTTAGTCCTGATGTTAGCATTTTTCCTGATAATTCCAATATTGTTTGCCCTGGCCGCCTGGGCATGGGCAGGAATTTTCCTTTACTTAGCTGCAATAGGAAGGCCTTATAGTGATTTTGCTGCAACACTGCAGTGGCATAAGCGCTTGAATCTGAAATAGAATAACGACGAAGCGATTTGCTTTATCAGCTAATATGATAATATGGGAGAGAGACAGCCATGTTAGTAGAAATCGAAATGAGATTGATTCAACTCGCGTAATGACGAAAACTTTTCTATTATCTCACTAAATATCTGATCAGCACTTTAAATAGCGATCACTTCAGCCCTTGACGAAAGAAAAAGCTTGCATAAAGAAACACGGCAGATTCATCAGCACCCAACTCCTCCTCGCTCCAGCTTATCACAGTGAATGATCAGCTTTCGGGGATTTTATAATCCTGTCTTCGAAGAAGGCGTTTCAAAAGTAACTTTGAAAGGTTGTGATAGGATTCCTTGGTTCTATCGTGTTTAGTTCAGTCGAATTCACCATAAAGACCGCCCAAGATAGGGAAAACATTATCAATTAATTGATGCAAAGAGGTTCATGTCCATAGGAGGTTGATTTGAATTGCGCAACAATGTTTTAACTGAGAAAGATCTGAATGTGGAGGAGAAAAAGGTCTTTGGCCGAATCATAGATATGTGGAGCCTGGGGAGTGAAGAAGATCCCTATGCCCAGAGTACCGAGTCTGAAATTATAAAATACTCCAAGAAGGACGGACTTTCCGAGGAACATATTTTGGAAATCCTTAAGAACCTAGAGGATTATAAACTGATCCATGTGGATGAGGTAAACGGCAAAACATATATTAAATATAATGTCGATGCGGATCATATTGTCAAAGAGCTTCAGAAAACTACATATGTAAATAGCAGAATAAAATTCATACCACATCATCATTGAGAAATAGTGTTAGAGTGACTCTTGATCTGGCCGACTCCGAGATTGATGCACGGTCTCGGGTCGCGCATATATCGTCATAAACACAACAAATTTAATTTATCATGCAGAAACCTGGGGATCCCCATTTTTGCGACGGAAAGATTTGCGTAAAGCCAAAGAAAGCACCCTCACGATATCAATGAGTTCGTCCCTGTTTCAATTTCAAAGATAAATATAATTCTCTTTATGCTTTTCCATAAAAGTTCTATAGGGTTTAAGTCGGGAGAGTATAGTGGAAGATAAATCATCCCGGCGCAGAATGTCTCTGGATCTGTCGGTCCTTCCCTTCATTCTTCCACCTTCCTTTTCAATTTCTATCTTTGTTTTCAGTCTGTCTTTCTATCTGTGATCTGTTTATATGTCAATCTGCGTGTCGATCTGCGCTTTTTGCAGCCTGCCGCTATAGTCGAAATAGACTGTTTTCAGCTCTGTAAACTCATCAATGGCAGTCGTGCCAGCTTCTCGCGTCCCATTGCCAGTGGCTTTGACTCCGCCGAAGGGCAGATGAATCTCTGCCCCAATAGTGGGGGCATTGACATAGGTGATGCCTGCCTCTATTCGTTCGATCGCCAGAAAAGCGTTTTTGATATCCTTTGTGTAAATTGAGGAAGACAATCCATAGGCCACTGAGTTGGCGATGTCGATAGCCTGGTCCAGGCTTTCGGCGCTTATCAATGAAAGAACTGGTCCGAATATCTCTTCCTGGGCTATCTTCATCTTCGCGGTCACATCCGTGAATATGGTAGGCTCAAAGAAATATCCTGGAAGGGGCTTGGTCGTGCTGCCGCCGAGGGCAAGTCTCGCTCCCTCATCTTTTCCAATCTGCACATATTTTTCCACTTTCTTAAGCTGCTGGCCATTGATGAGCGGCCCCATATCAACGCTCTCGTCCAGACCGCTGCCTATCTTCAGCTGCTTTGCTCTCTCTATCAGCTTTTTTTGAAATTCAGGCAACATTTTCTCATGCACTATGACGCGACTGGCAGCAGTACATCGCTGTCCGGTCGTCCCGAAGGCTCCCCAGAGCACCCCATCGACGGCCAGCTCCATATCTGCATCATCCATGACAATAATGGGATTCTTGCCCCCCATTTCAAGGGAGACCCTCTTCATGTCCTGGCTCGCTTCGCTTGATATCCACTTGCCGTTATCAAGAGACCCGGTGAAGGATATGGCTGCAATCTTCTTATTCCTGACCAGAGCGGCGCCCACCTTGCCTCCTTCGCCCGTTACCAAATTTATGACACCCTTGGGAACTCCCGCCTTGCTCAGGATTTTTACCAGCTCAATGGCGAGAAGCGGCGTATCGCTGGAGGGCTTGAGCACCAATGTGTTTCCAGATATCAGGGCCGGCATTATCTTCCATGCCGGGATGGCCATGGGAAAGTTAAAAGGCGTTATCAAGCCCACGACGCCTATGGGACGGCGGACCGTCATGCAGAATTTATCCGGAAGCTCTGAGGGAGTGGTCTCTCCAAGAAGCCTCCTTCCCTCACCTGCTGCATAGTATGCCATGTCGATGGCTTCCTGAACATCTCCCCTCGCTTCCGTGAGAATCTTCCCGTTCTCCACAGCCATGAGACGCGCTAGCTCCTCTTTTCGCTCTTCCAGCATTCGGGCGGCGCGAAAGAGTATTTTGCCTCTCTGGGGTGCAGGCGTTCTGCTCCAGGATTCAAATGCATCCTTTGCGCTGTCCACAGCGTTTAACACGTCTTCTAAAGAGGCCTTTTGCAGCACTCCGATTGTCTCAAGAGTTGCAGGATTAATATCTTCAAAAGTCTCACCAGTGCTCGAGTCCGCCCATTCGCCGTTTAAGAAAAGTTTATACTCTTGCATAGCAAAAACCTATATTATAATTGCAGGTAGCTACTATTTAGCGTCTCGCCCCAATGAATAAATGATGAAGGCAATGAACAACCAATCAGCTTTGAGGTAAAAATCATGCGCAAATCGAAATCCAAAACCTTCAGACAATTGCTTGAAAAACCAGGCCTAGTTCTGAGACCATGTGGTTATGATGCCCTTTCTGCACTTTTAATCGAGAAAGCAGGATTTAAGCTCATGGGCACATCAGGATACGCCATCTCTGCATCGGCAATTGGACAACCGGACCTGGGACTGATAAGCTTTGGAGAATTGCTGGAGAGAGCCAGAAATATAATTAATGCGGTTTCGATACCTGTCGACATTGATGCTGATACAGGCTACGGAAATGCCCTGAATGCCTACTGGACAGTTAAAAATTACATTTGGATCGATGCCGCGGGCATAAGAATTGAGGATCAGACCTGGCCCGAGCGCTGCGGCCACATGAGCGGCAAATCGATTATCTCTAAGGATGAGATGGTCTTGAAGATTGCAGCCCTGATCAGGGCGAGAGAGGAAGAAGACTCCGATCTGGTTATTGGAGCAAGAACAGATGCCAGAGCCATAGAAGGTTTCGACAAAACCATTGAGCGCGCTGTTGCTTATGCAAAAGCAGGTGCGGATTACGTTTATGTGGAGTGTCCGCAATCTCTGGAGGAAGTAAAACATCTTGTCAAGAAAATTGAAATACCTCTGGCATTTAACCTGATTCCTGGCGGCAAGACGCCAAAATTCTCCATCTCCGAGTTGGAAAGCATCGGCGTGAAGTATCTTTCTATTCCCATGGTCTGCCTCTATCCGGCCGTCAAAGCCATGCTAGATGCTTTGCAGGCATTGAAAAATGACGATCTTGATAAAGTTGGTGAGATTGGCATAAATTGGTCCGAATTTAACGAGCTTATTGGAGTAAGAAAGTGGAGGCAATTGGAGGGCGAATTTGGGCAAAGGAATTAGCAGTTCTGGGAGGGAGAGTGCGAAGCTCCGAGCAGTCAATCTTTGGGTCTGGAGCATGATAATCCCCAAAACTTATGCGGTTTTTAATCCATCCGTGAGAATCAACTTACATGGGTTGTGGATCTGTTGAGAAGGCACAAATTCTTATCCAGGAAGGCCAGGTAGCTAACATTTTGAATACGTCTCACAGGGATACACCAGCAAAAATATGCTTTCCTGAATGATCTAGCCGGAAATGCCAACCGTATATATTTTAATTCAAGGAGGCCTTTTACATCATGAACTTTCTCCTTGATAAATTATTCATAATCCCCTGCCATAAGCCTATTTTAAATCTAAAATATGATACCGAGGAAAATGTAGTTAAAATACCGGTTCATGATTATCCTGAGGATCTCTCATGAATGCTACTGATAGTCAGAACGACACCCAGAACCGCACCATCCTACAGACTATCGCCAGGCGAGCCATGCTTATGCGAGGGCTGCTGCCCGAATTTTCTCCCCAGGCCATAGCCGAGCTAGCCAAAATCAAAGCACCAGCAGAGAAAAGCAGCGACATGCAGGCTCGCGATTTGAGGGATCTGCTCTGGTGCTCTATTGACAATGACGACTCGGAGGACCTAGACCAGCTAAGCGTTGCTCAAGAGATGTCTGAGGGAAAGACGAAGATCCGCGTCGCTGTGGCGGATGTGGATGTGCTCATCAAGAAGGACTCCGCCATCGATCTGGATGCGCAGCACAACACCACATCAGTTTACACCGCAGCCCAGATATTCCCCATGCTGCCGCTCAGGCTCTCCACTAACCTAACCTCCCTGAATCTGAACGAGGACCGCCTGGCCCTGGTGGTGGAGATGGTGATCGGCCCGGATGGATCGCTCCTGGACTCAGATGTCTACCGGGCAGTCGTGCGCAATCATGCCAAGCTGGCTTACAATAGCGTGGCCGCTTGGCTGGAGGGGAATACGGACATGCTGCCAGCCATTGCTGCCATAGACGGGCTGGCCGAGAACCTGATCCTCCAGGACCGGGCCGCCCAGAAGATGAAGAGCCTTCGCCATGCACAGGGTGCACTCAGCCTGGAGACCATTGAGGCCAAGCCGGTGTTCGAGGGCGACAGAATCAGCGATCTGCAAAGTGAAGAGCAGAATCGTGCCAAGGAGATCATCGAGGACTTCATGATTGCCGCAAATGGTGTTACCGTACGTTATCTGGCCTCCCGAAATTTCCCCTCAATCCGTCGCGTGGTGCGCATTCCCAGAAGATGGGATCGAATCGTGGAGATTGCGGCAGGGCACGCTTTCAAGCTTCCCAAAAATCCCAATGCCAGAAAGCTGGAGATGTTTCTGACCATGATGAAAGAGGCCGACCCACTGCGCTTCCCGGATCTCTCTTTAGCTGTGATCAAGCTTTTGGGAAATGGCGAATACGTAGCGGAGCTGCCGGGAGATGAAGCTACAGGACACTTTGGCCTGGCTGTTAAGGATTATACTCATTCCACCGCACCCAATCGTCGCTACCCCGATCTGATCACGCAGCGCCTGCTCAAAGCCGCCATTGAAAAGAAACCTATCCCCTACAGCCTGGACGAGCTTGATTTTCTGGCCGAGAATTGCACGAAAAAAGAGGATGCTGCCACCAAAGTGGAGCGGCAGGTGGGCAAGTCTGCAGCAGCGCTTCTGCTCGAATCAAGAATTGGAGAGCGGTTTGAGTCCATGGTTACCGGCGCATCCGAGAAAGGCACCTGGGTCCGGCTATTGGATATTCCTGTGGAAGGGATGCTGAAGAGCGGATTTAAGGGCATTGACGTGGGAGATCAGATTTCAGTAGAGCTGATATTTGTAGACGTGGAACAGGGGTTTATTGATTTCAAGCGGGTGTGATCTTCGGGAACTTCTGGAAGATGATAATGAACTGAGGCTATCGTCAGTTATATAATCTGCGTTAACATCAATTTTTTTGATAAAGTTTGAGGTGGTGATGGACCTATTTATCGTTCTGATCCTGGCAGCGCATCTGGCGGCGACCTCCACTGCAGTGGAAGTTCCTGGTGATATCGACGATGACGCCGTCTCCGTCCAGGAGATGGATCTCGCTGAGCTGGATCATGAGAGTGGAAAGATCGATCTCGATGGTCTGGAGGAGATAAGGCACATCTTCGAGAGCTATCCCCGGGCCGTAGCAGATTCCGCGGGAAACGAGGTGACGATATGGAAACCTCTGGAGAGAGTGGTCGTCCTCAACAAGGCCGCCCTTGAGGTTATGCGGTCTCTGGACGCCGAGTATCTGACCTTCACCTCTCTGTCGGTTAAAAGTGTATAAGTAGTTTGAGACCATTCCCTGAGATGATGCAGATGGAGGTATTGAACTGAATTCATTTTTTAAAAGCAACAGGTATGCAGTCCTGATCCTGATGGTCCTTGGAGCCGTATTATCGAACTCCTCCGCCCTTGCCCAGGAGGCATTGACTGGCGATCTTGTCTTCATAACCGAGCAGTTCCCTCCCTTCAACTTCGAGGAGGATGGGAGAGTACAGGGATTATCGGTGGACCTCCTGGAGGTGGCTTTAGGCCGGATGGACGCTGACTTGAACCGAAGCGAGATCCAGCTGTATTCCTGGAACGAGGGTTACCAGAGAGCCCTGAAAGAGAACGGCTCAGTCCTCTTCTCCACGGTCCAGCTTCCGGAGAGGGAGGATTCCTTCAGGTGGGCAGGGCCCATAATAACCATCCGGGACGTTCTCATGGTCAGAAAGGAGATGGGCATCGAGATCGGAGGGCCCGAGGATTTGGGCGCGTACGATATAGGCGTGGTCAACGGGGACTCCTCCATGATCCTTTTGCTCGACCTGGGGGTAAGCGAGGAAGATCTGGTCGTCGAGAAGGAGGCCGGAGCCCTGGTGGAGATGTTGATGAACGGCTCCATCGACCTTCTGGCCTACGAGGAGATTAGCACCTTTAGCCACTTGGAAAATCTCGGTGCCGATACAGAAGACTACGAGATCGTCTACGTCCTGGGGGTGTACGACCTCTACTACGCCTTCAACGCCAATACTTCAGACTCCTTGGTTCAAGCCTTCCAGGATGCCCTGAGTGATACCATGAAGGTGGGCGACGATGGTACCAGCGACTACCAGAAGATACTCTACAGGTACCTTCCGGTCAAGTACAGCGAGCACAACGTCACAGAAGAGCAGGTAGTTGAGCTGGTAGATATCACCGCTGCCAACCTAGAGGAAGATGCACCTGGAACCCTCGCCAAGGTCGACGCCGGAGAGCACCCCTACATGGACGAAGAGAACCCGGACCTCTACGTATTCGTCTACAACACCGAAGTGAACCTGGTGGCAGATGCCGGCAATCCCGGATTGGCCGGCCAGAACATGAAGGGCAAGGTGGACGTGTCCGGAAAGATGTTCAGGGACGAGCTGATCTCCGGGGCCGTGGATAATGGGACGGGCTGGGTGGACTACATCTGGACAAATCCGGCGAGGGGAGGCCTCTTCTACAAGACGACGTACTACAAGCTGGTCACCGGGAGCGACGGGGTGGAGTACGTGGTCTGCGGCGGGAAGTACAAGGAGGTAGCATAGAGCAGAGGGATCGGCTTATTTTTATGGGATACCACGTAGCAGAGCTGTGGGTGCGCCGCAGCCCGTTTGATTTTGAATGCTTCACCGCTCTGCTGCGTCGGTATATTCCTGCAATTTTAAGTTTAATATTTTCAGATAGTATTTTCGCTCAACAGAATTGTTGCGTATACTCTCAAATATTTTTTTACATCTCTTGTTGTTCATCCATCTGGAATTGTTTCAGCATGTGAAATGATAAAAAATGCACAAGAACTTTCTTGACGACACTACTAAAATATGAGGATGGGCAGCCTCATAGAAAGATACAGGGTGCACTTAAGAGACTGCATGGGCTTATGGTGGTCTTCTTATGATCCTGAGCTTGTCGATTTAGGCCATAAACCGCCCACTCTCTAGATGAGAATTTTTTTGGTGGTGAACGTTCACCCATTCCCTTACGGTTAATTCATATTTGGATTAAATATATATTGGAATTAAATACTAAAATTCATAGCAATTCAAAGAGCATGCTCCTGCTAAGGAATATCTTTGGCACCGATATAGTCTTCAATCCAGCCAGCCGGTCCGCTTGCACGGTCTTCAAGAAATCATTGGCAGAAACATGCAATTTCGGCACGACAATCAGCAGCTTGCCTTTGGACTTGAGAGCAGATACCGTCTCTCTTACAACTTGGGTGCATTCGTTGCTCCCCGGATGGCGCAGGCCGCATCCTACTGCCACGTCTCCAGGGTTTGAGCTGTCCAATCGTATGTGTTTAGCTCGCTATAATCAGTATCTCTGGGCAGATTTCGCATCATCCCATGTCGCTAATCCCTATGGGCCACTTCCAGGGACCATAAGTCATTGATATCGGTTTATGTTAAATACAATTAAATGTATATTACACAATCCTGAGATAAACCAGCATCTATCGACCGGCTACAGAGTAGCTAAACACATACGTCCAATCAATCCAGATCCACTAGCCGCATCTTTCCGGCTCGGCTGAATAGGGCCTGTTCTCCTTCAGGCACCATTGCATCTGCTCCAGCAGGGGCTTGATCCTGCTATCCGTCTCCTTTAGCTTTTGCACCATGATCTCAGCCAGGCTGCCCTGCTCGATGCGCTTTTCTACGAGGGGCAGATATCGCATCTCCTCAATAGTTGCGCACTCTTGCGCAGCGGCAAGCAGCTTCTCCAGCTCCGGACGCATGCTCGCCACGCCGCGGCGCATGGCATCCTCCAGCATGGACAAGAGACTGCTCTCATCCTCCTCCAGCATAAGGTCGGATCGAAGTAACGCCAGCAGAAAAGCCGAGAACGCCATGTCCGAGTGCAAGCATTCCTGCTCATCGATGGCTTTAATCTCCAGGCACCTTCTGGTAAAGCGCACAATTACGCCTCTGGAATTGACCCACTCTCTGCAAAGAATCTCCGCCCCGCATTTCTTCAGCTCAGAGTAGATCTGTCGGTTAATCTGCACATAATCGTCCACGTTCTCTAGCTTTTCGGGCAATATAGCATGACAGATCTCAGGAACAGCAGCCTGGTTTTGACGGTAGTAAACCAGCCGATTGTCCATGTAAGAGGTGAGCTTTCCTTCCACCATAGGCGAGGAAGCGGATAAGGCAACGAGGTACGGCATCAGCGAGCGAATCTTGTTGAACATAGTGACCAGCTCATCCTTGCCTGCATAGGGAATGTTGATCTGCAGAGCCTGAATGTTCAGCCAGCCGTGCTGTTTGATGTTGAAGAGGCGGTCGTATACCTGATAGTACTCCTGCTCATCATGATCCCAGTAGGTCGTCTCATCCAATTTGAGCAGCGGATGCATTCCCAGACCCATGAAGCCATACTCATGATTCGTGGCCCGATAAAGTTCGCCCAAGCCCCGGTACAAATTACTCTCCAAAAAGCTCAAGCTCCCCGGCCTGGCCGGGATCAGCTCGATGGCATGCTTTTGCAGCTCCTTGGAGACCAATATCCCCCCGAAAGGCACCTCGTGCTGCACCTGTCCGGCGATTCTTTGGATGATCCGGTCGGAGATGGCCAGTGGCCGGCAGTTTTTGTCATTTATGGAGTACTCGTGCTCCGTTCCTATGGGCGAAGAAGCTGCAAGAGCCTTATGCTTCGCCATCTTTGTCGCCGCCCTGATTTGCATTGCCTTTTTCATGGCGCTTTTCATCTCTTTTCAGTCCTGCAGCTTGATCTCAGCCACAAGATCCGTCTCAGACTCTTCTATCTTCAATATCTCCGCCATCTCTGCGGCGGGAACGCTGTTTACAAGATGCATGATATTCTCCACGGAGATCTCGAATAGTCCGTCGTAGGCTTTTCGGTTGGCTTTTAGAAATCTCACCATGGGGCAGATGTTCTCTCTCTTAAGGAAGATCTGCAGGACGCCTTCCTTGATATCAAAGGTAAAGGGCCCTGCAACACAGGTCTCGGGCTTGATGGTATGAATGCTACATTTTCCATCTTGAAAGAGCACGCAAAAACCGTCCTGCTTCAGTCGCAGCCTCTTGTATCCGGCAAATTCCACAGCATCCGGGCTGACGCCGTTTTTCAGCAATATATCTATTCTCTCCTGGCTTAAGGGCGGCCTGGCCTCAAAGCAGCAGCCTCCATCCAAATGGCATTTGCTGCAGGCCTGGCTTATGGCTTCACATAGATAATCTTCCATAAGAATATCATCTCTTGAACATTTTTTAATTAGTAACTTCTCTCTAATAAATTTCTTTCCAGTAGCTTTTCGTCTCTCAATCATTGCGAGATCAATAAAAGCTCGATCAAAAAAAGATAGAATTTCCTCTATCGCTCAGAGAAATCAATCTTGTAGGAGTAGTCCTTGTTTTCTGCCAGGGCAGATGAATTTGACATGGTCGCAGCAGTTCCCAGGCCGTACTCTCCCTCAAAACCGTGCGGTTCTGAGACCCTATCGGAAAGCTCATCGGCATAGCTGCAGGCGTCCCCTGTCATCAGATAGGAGATGATCTTTTGGAACATGTCCGGATAATGGGCATCCTCCCCCCCTTCCAGGGAGGGATTATCATTGACCTCAATAACGTAGAGCTTCCCGTTGCTCTCTTTGATGTCCACACCATACATTCCTTTGCCAATGGCATTGCCTGCCTGCTTTCCAAGCTCGATGACCTCCGGCGGAACCTGATCGGCAGGCACGCTCTCCACATCGCAGTATACGATATGCCCATTCACGGAGGCCTGGATCTTGAAGGTCTCAGAGGGGATGATGTATCGACAGGCATAGAGTAACTGCCCGTTGATGACGCCGATTCTCCAATCAAACCTGCTCTCGATGTACTCCTGCACTACGATCCAGTCGGATAGCTTGAAGAATCTCTTGGCGATCTTTAAAAGCTCGCTTACGGATGAGACCTTCTCTACCCTGGCGGAGAAGGATGTGGAGGGCTCTTTTAGCACCAGAGGCATTCCCAGCTCATCGAAGAGCTGTTCGGCCAAACTATCGTCCAGCTCCTTCTTCTTTAGAAACTTCGTCCTGGGCATGGAGACATTCTTCTTCATGAGGTGCATGTACATGTTTATCTTATCGGCACAGATCTGGATGGAGCTGGGGTCATCGATCACCGGTACGCCATACATTTGCGCCATTCTGGCCGCTACATAGGTAGTATTCATGGGATCGGTGTTGGCGCGAATGAAGAGCGCATCCAGCTTGGGTATCTTTTTCATGTCCACTGGAAAGATGAACTCCGCAGTGTGGCCCATGCTCTCAGCCACGTCTCGACATTTTACCACGGCCGTGAGCTGTTCAGAGCTGCTTAACGTCCGTCGATTAACAAATATGCCTAGCTTACTCAAAACGTTTCACCCTCTTATCCAGAAGGTCCTGTAACATTTCCGTTTCATCCTTGGATAATTGTGAATATTTCACTGGAGCTAGAGAGGATAGCCGGCAGCTCGACTCATCCTTGACCAGAACGATCTCCACTAACGGCAACCTGAAGACTTCATAGATCTTCTTTGCCAGCAACTTAGCCGGCTCACAGCAGTTTATGGTCTTGCCGAAGATGGATACGCATTTTGCCACAGATGAGGTGTCGCTGATCTTCTGATAGCAGAAAGGATACCTTCCCCGATTGGTGATATGCTTGATAACCGCCTTCGCTGTTTCCAGGTCCCTGACCAGGAAGTGGTCGGAGGGTGTGGAGAAGTAGTTCAAGCCGTAGACTATGGCAGGGAGGGAGACGTACTGGTTGGATATTATCCATTCGCAGACTGGAATGCCTGCCAGCTTCGCCTTCTCCAGACAGATGGGAACTATATAGGCATCCAGCACATCGGTGCTACTGGGCGTGGTCTTGATGCCGTCATTTTCGTTCTTGACGATTGTATAGTACGGCTCAGTCTTGTAGAAGTAACTCTCATTTACAATATATTGGGAGTTATCCTCCGTCAAGGTATACATGATGTCCTTCTTAGGAATATGGTCTCTTCGTTTGTTCATTAAAACATCACCGCATGACCTGCGTGTGAGAAAATAGACCTGTTAGTTGGAGAAAATTCGCGCTCTTTGCGTCCATTCTGAGGCACGATTGTTGTTTTTCCTGCGTAGGATCCCCTACGGTATTTGCTTAGACTACGGTGCCTGTCCGGATCAGATGCCATTTCATTCTCAGAAATTTGAATTTCCCCAAGGCTTACTCCCTTGCGGGTAGTATTTATCGTTATCGACCTGGAACAGATGGCTCCAGATTTTACGCCATCTGCTGCAACTGCAATCTCGCTGAAAGTCATTAAGTTTCTCACCTTTCAAGAGATCTGCGCGAAGAGCTTCCAATACTGGCATGGCTGGCTATTCGAGGCATAGCCAGCTATTTCCACCATGTTAATCGGTCTTTTCCAGAAGCTGCATCATCTTTTCTGGGCTTGTAGCAGGAAGACTGCAGACGTGGCCTGTGCAGACGTAGGCCGTGGTCTTTCCCTCTTGCTGGACCAAATTTCTTGTGAATGGTGCAATCTCTCTAATCTCCTCCCCACATACAAGCACTACGGATTTGTTCGGAAGAAAACGAGATCGTATGGCCTGCAACATATCAATTATTTCTGCATCTTGCAAGCTACCTACCAGAGCGATCTCGGATGTCGGTCCGAGAGCATAGTCCAGGGAGCAAAGCAGCATGCTGTGGCCCGGTGGCTGCCCGCCAGCTGTGGCAGAAAAGGCCCGTGCCAAATCCCAGGCCCTCTCTTCCCATTCTGCCTGTCCGGAGAGGTGCATGAGCCGGAGAAGGTTTTGCATGGCAATGGAATTTCCCGAGGGAATTGCTCCATCATAAAACTCCTTTTTGCGCAGCAGCAGGGCTTCGGCATCATCTGCAGCAAAGAAAAAGCCGCCCTGATCCTTATCCCAGAAATGTCGCATCATGACCTGATTTAGCTGCAAAGCCGCTTTTAGGTACTTGATATCAAAGACTGTCTCATAAAGATCTATCAAACCCCAGACAAAGAAAGCATAATCATCCAGATTGGCTGAAATACCTGCCTCGCCCCGATAGCGGTGAAGCAATCGACCTTCGGTTGTCTGCATCTTTTCCAGGATAAAATCGGCCGCTTTCATTGCAGCTGTTGCATATTTTGCCTCATGCAAAGCCTGCGCGGCTTTGCTCAGGGCCGCGATCATCAATCCATTCCAGTCAGTGAGAATCTTATCGTCCTTTAAAGGATGCACTCTATTTTCCCGGATAGCAAAAAGTTTTGCTCTTATCTTCTCCAGCTGATCATAAAGATCCTGCTCACTGATCTTCAGGACGGATGCCGCATCCCCAGGATGAGACCTCTGGTGCAGGATGTTTCGTCCTTTCTCAAAGTTTCCGCTTTCATGCAAATCGAAGAGCCGGATCAAGAGCTTGAATTCCTCATTATCCAGGGATCCTTTCAGCTCTTCTGCTGTCCAGACATAGAATTTGCCCTCTTCTCCCTCACTGTCTGCGTCCTCTGCAGAGAAAAAGCCTCCCTGGGGAGAGGTCATGTCCCGCAGCACGTACTCCAGGATTTCGCGTGCCGCTCTAGCGTACTCCTCTTTTCCAGTGGCCTGATAGGTTTCCGTATAAGCTATGGCCATTAGCGCCTGGTCATAGAGCATCTTCTCGAAATGGGGGACAAACCATTCTGCATCCGTGGAGTATCTGTGAAATCCGAATCCTACATGGTCGTAGATCCCGCCCATGCGCATGGCCTGCAGTGTGGCCTCGACCATCTGCAGAGCATCATTGTCACCGGTCCTGTGCCAGTGGCGCAGAAGGAAGAGGAGGTTGTGGGGCGTGGGAAACTTGGGGGCCGTGCCGAAGCCCCCGTTTTGGGGATCGTAAATGGAGGCCAGGCCTGCGTAGCCCCGGGCAAGAAAAGCGGCATCCAAATTCGTAGCCTGGGCCGAAGGCTGGCTATTTGCCTGCTTGAGATAATCTAAAATCTTGTCCGCTGAGCCGAGGAGCTCATCTCTGTTTTTGTCCCAGAGCTCTTTGATCTGGGGGATGATCTCCATCATTCCCGCTTGGCCGAAGCGGCCGGTCTTTGGAATGTAAGTGCCGGCGAAGAATGGTTTTTTCTCAGGCGTCATA
>DATLBD010000032.1:0-9639 GCA_035527135.1 Methanothrix sp.
AAAAAAAAATCAGGCGGGCTGGGGCCAGACCCCTCACGAATTCTGCAGATCTTTCTCCTCAAACAGGAATACCTCGTCGATGCTGGCCTTCAGGGCCCGGGCGATCTTGTAGGCCAGCTTGAGGGAGGGATTGTATTTTCCTTTCTCCAGGAAGAGTATGGTCTCCCTTCGTACACCTACTAGGTGGGCCAGCTCTTCCTGGGTGAGGTTATGTCTTGCTCGCAGCTCTTTGATGCGCGTTTTCATGATCCTCCTACATCTGCTCGACGGCTGAAGATCAGCATAAAGGCGATGGCGCTCCCGGTCATGACATAAATGATAATCTGCAGGGCAGTTATTGCATCCAGATCAACCATTCCTAAATAGACGGCGATGAACAAAACCGATGCCAAGATGAGGCTGACAAGATAGGAATAGGCCAGGCTGAAGGCTCCCAGCTTATTCGTCCTCTCGTCCTTTTCCGGCTGATCGCCTGCACTCCAGCGGCGAAGCAAGACCACGCCTATGGCAACCATTCCTGCAATTGCCAGGAAGAGTGCATCGTAGCCCAGGAAGGAAAGAAGCAGACCTATCATGATCAGCGCCATCCCAGGAATCATTCTTATCAGAATTCCGCTCCGTTTCATGTTATGTAATTCTAACATCATTGTATTTCAATGTTTGTTTTGTATTTCTAACATTATGTGATTTTAAGATAACATTAGCTGGAAGGCGAATTGTATCATAGTGTCCCTTTCCTGGGCCCTATTTCGAAACGAAAGCATTTTGCCAGCCGTAGACTTAATAGATGCCAAATTAGAAACACGGGCTACTATGCGTAAGGAGTTTCGAAGCCTCATCTCGCTGGAGGAAGCCCAATCGATAGTCCTCAGCCGTCCTCCTCAAGCGGCTGCCAGGACCGCAACTCTGCAAGAGTCCAGGGGCTGCATCCTAGCCGAGAAGATTGTCTCCTCTCAGGATGTGCCTGGCTTCTCTCGTGCCTCTATGGATGGATTCGCCGTGCTGGCCGAAGACACCCTGGCGGCCAGGGAGGATCGGCCCGTCAGCCTGCGCCTCGCGGGCATTGTTCCCATGGGCGCTCTCCCCCAACTGCGCGTGGCGCAGGGCGAGGTGGCGGAGGTCTCCACCGGCTCCATGATGCCTCCTGGTGCGGACGCCGTAGTCATGATCGAATACAGCCAGGTAGAGGCAGACCAGGTTTTGATCAGAAGGCCCGTCTACGGCGGCGAGAATGTGCAGGCCGCGGGAAGCGACATATCTTTTGGCGAAGCAGTGCTCTTTCCTGGCACAAGGCTCGTCGCGCGCGAGATCGGGGTTCTGGCGGCCTTAGGTCGCACGGATGTGAACGTTCGCACCCTGTCGGTGGGCGTAGCCTCCACAGGAAACGAGCTTGTAGCTCCCGGCCAGCCTCTGGCAGCAGGCCAAATCTATGATATCAACACCTACACCATTGCTGCCGCCGTGGATGATTGCGGTGCTAATGCTCGCCTCTACGGCATCCTTCCCGATGAAAAGGGATCAATGGCAAAGGCGCTGCAGAAGATGTCCGGCGAATGCGACATGATCCTGGTGAGCGGCAGCACCTCCGCTGGCGCGGGAGACATGATCTTTCAGGTCTTGGAGGAGGTAGGCGAGCTGATATTTCACGGCGTGAACCTCAAGCCCGGCAAGCCCACCATTTTCGGCCTGATCAATGGCAAACCCTGCCTGGGTCTGCCCGGCTATCCCACCAGCGCGCTTACCGTCTTCTCCTGCCTGGCCGCTCCCGCCATTCGGGCCGCTTTGGGCCAGACTCATACGGGAAAAAGGGTGGCAGGAAGGCTGGCCGGGCCGCTGCGCATTGAAGGCCGCCGCCAGATGCTGGCCGTGGGTCTATCCGGTGATCTGGTTTATCCGATGGACAAGGGCAGCGGCTCCATCACCACCCTGGCCGGAGCGGATGGGATCATAGACATCCCGGCAGGTGTGGAGTTCCTGGAGAGGGGCGAGGCAGTGCATGTAGAACTCTTTAGTGAAGCACAGCCAGCCGATCTGGTGGTGGCAGCCGAAAACACACTCCTCTTAGAGAAGCTGGCCGAGAGCCTGCCCTGGCGTCTTATGCTTCTGAATAGCGGCTCTGTGCGAGCAAGACTATACCTGGAGGATGGCGTGGCTGACCTGGCCTGTGTTTCAGGTCCTGAAGCGGCGTTGGAAGGGATGGAGCTGATCTGGAGCTATAAGAGAGAGTTGGGCCTGGTCTTCCGGGATGCTGGCGTTTTGTCGGACCTGGATGGCCTGCGCATTGTGGGCTGGCACCGGGACTTTGCCATGCAGGCCGCATTTGAGCGGAGCCTGTTGGCCTTGGGCCTCTCTCATCCCCGGTATGTGCGAGCGGCCAGGACGCATTCGGCTGTGGCCGCAGCCATCGCTTCCGACCGGGCGGACTTAGGATTTGTTGAAAAGCAGGCCGCTATCGAAGCGGGCCTGGGCTTTAAGCCGATGGGAAATGATGAGATAATGCTGCTGGCCAGGCCACGGAATGTTGGAGATGCCCTGATCAAGTCCCTTGTTTCTGCTCTTTCTCAGGCGGGAGGGGCTTAAACGTCCTCGCTCTTCGCTCATAGTAGTTGAGGGGATGTCTTATCCTGCGACATAGCTCGTCCTCGCCGGGACAGTTGCCGTATGTAGCCATGGTGGCACAGGCAGGCGGCTTGTAACGGGTGCCGGAGGCTCCTGCGATGTGCTCCACCTGGTATCGTGTCCTCTCTTCATCGAAGTCCGGGCTGGTATTAAAGAGAGATACGATCTCTTCGACAGTCATATTGATCTGCAAGAGAAAGCTGACCAGAGCAAAGCGCGCGCTGTGGGCCAGGTTTGTGCCTTTGGCAACCTCTGAGAGCATCTTCTTGATGCAGGGCGGAAAGGCTCCCTCCTCCACCTTGCCTAAATCCACTTTATCTCTGGCTCTTATAATCTCAAGCTGCTCTTTGAGCGGCTTCAGGTATTCCTCCAGGGCGCTACAGATCTTCTCGTCTACGGGCAAAGGCAGCCCTTTTAAGACCTTTTCCCTGGCAGCCTCTTCCATGATTCGTTTTAGCTCTTCTTCCGTAATAGTGAGGTAGCCCTGGAAAAGATCCCTGTTCGTCAGCTTCCATTTAGGGCTGCGCATACCATGCGCCGCCCGAATATACTCGGCAAAATGAATCTTGTAGGGTCCAGGCCCCTGGGCATGAAGCCCCAGGTCGTCGGCCAGCATAGTCAGCCCCTCTTTTTCATTTTGCATCCTTTTATAGGCGAGCTTTGCCTCGGCCAGAGCATAGCGGCGCAGCAGAATGGAATCACCAAGGCAGGAGACCATGACTCTGGCTAGGGGATAGGAGAGAAGCTCAGCCAGAAGCTCTGCTTGTGTATTTGCCTCTCTTTCTGAAATGGTGCCGCTGATAGCCCCTGCCACTCTTTCCGCGGCCCGGCCTCGCACTGTCTTAAAAAAGGTTTTGCCCAGAAGGCTTTCTAATGAGTAGCCGGCCGCTCGCACCTGGCTAGCAGCATCTTCAGTAAAAGGGTAATCGGAGATCCTCATTCCTGCTCAATTCTGGGAGCTAAGAGGTAATTGATCTCCACAGACTGGCCGAGCTTGAAGTGAACCCTCAATGGGTAGTCTATGCCCATCTCTAAGGTGACCTCACCCGCCTTGCTGATGGATTTGGACATATCTTCCAGATAGTCCAGGGAGAATAGGCTCCTGGCCTCACCGGGCTTCATGCCCAAAAGCTCGGTGCTGGGGATCTTGAGCTTGAGTGAATCGATGTCTCCTTTGGCCTCCATGTAGAAGCCTTCATCAGAAACGCCTAATATTACATGATCGCTGACCTTTTCTGCGGCTTTTACCGCCCGGCGCAGCTCAGTGCCAGGCAGTGTCACGTGGGCCGGCAGATCCAGCTCGGGTATGCGCGGCTCTTTGCGGATGGCTGAGGGATCGATCAGGCTTAATGTGTAGGAGAGGGACCCCACTCCCATCTTCAGCTTGTGGCTTTCCTCTTCTAGCTCCAGCTGAACATTTTCGCCCTTATCGGCCATGCTTAACACATCACTGAGCCTGACCAAGTCTACGCCTATCTCCCCTTGATCGGCCTTGAAGTATTCGAAGGCCTCATTGCCAATCTTGAGCGAGACCATAGCCACGTTCGCAGGGTCTACGGCCTTCAGTTCCAGGCCGTTTTCCGATATGGAGAACTTGACCTCATCTACCAGAGAAGAGACTGAATCGATTGCATCGCGCAGAGTTTCTGCGTTGATTACTGCCTTGAACATTCCTTGAGCCTCCTCCATCAGAACCGTTTAATATTTAATATAGTTGATGCCTAGTCATACTCTCGCCAGGTATTGCTGCATTTGGTGCAGCGGAAGAAGCGAACCTCGCTCTCATCAGCAGAACGAAGCTGGCGGAGCCACCAGTATGCAACGTTATTGCCGCACTCCGGACATCTGGAATTGGTGGTAGGCAGGCCCGAAGACTCTTGCTCTAAGACAGGCACTACGCGATCCAGCTGCTCGGTCTTGCTGATCATGGATTCGCCTGTAGTTTTCGGTATCTTGTGGCCGCACTTTCTGCAGACCATCATGTCATCCTTGGGCATCATCATGCTCTTACATTGGGGACAAAACTCCATCAGCATAGAGTAAACCACTCGTCATATTAAAGTTTCCCAGTACACCAGTTAAGAATGAGGCAAGATATGAGTACTGCGATAAATGTGATATGTCTGGATCGCCCGGGAATGTTGCGCGATATCGCCGGCGCGGTTGCCAAAAGGGGCGGCAACATCGTCTACACTCAGCTGTTTGTATTGGAAAGGGGCATGAACCGGGGCAAAGCTTCCGTTTATATGGAGATCGACTGCTCGACGGAGGATGTTCGTGAGCTGGCAGAAGAGCTTGCATCGTTTGACTCCATCTTCGAGGTCTCCATCCACAAGCCCTTCGAGAAGATCTACGGCTCCAGGGTGATCATCATAGGCGGCGGCGCCCAGGTGGCTCAGGTCGCCGTGGGGGCTGTGAGCGAGGCAGATCGGCATAATCTGCGAGGTGAGCGCATCAGCGTGGATACCATTCCCCTGGTGGGAGAAGATGCTATTGCAGATGCAGTAAGCGCCGTGAGCCGCCTGCCGCGTGCCTCAATACTGGTATTAGCGGGGGCTCTCATGGGTGGACGAATCACTGAGGAGGTCAAAAAGCTTCAAGCTGAAGGGATACCGGTTATCGCCCTGAAGATGGCAGGCTCGGTTCCCGATCAGGCCGACATGGTAGTAACTGATCCCATTCAAGCCGGCACTTTCGCGGTAATGCATGTAGCCAGCACGGCGGTCTTTGATATTGGTCGCGTACGGGGCAGGGAATTCTAGCTTTTGAGGATCTTGGCCAGATCCACAAGCTTCTCGCCGGAGAAAAGATTTTCTACCGTGTAGAACTTATCATCTGCCTGGAGCACGGGCGCAGAAAGGGTGAATACCCCGTTTATGCGCAGCTCAGTGAGGGCTTCGGGTGTGCTCATATCCTGATTCTCAAAAGAGATGCCTGCCTTTCCCAGTGCCGCTTTGAGCTGTTCACATTTGGGGCAGGACTGTGTGGAATATACTCTGTACTTCAAAGGGATACCTCTTGCCGGATAGTCTTTCTGATTGTCCGTAGGATGGCTCAAAATATTAGAGTTATGGCTGAATTGGAGCAGATGCAGTTTTAATTTTAGCGTAGCGCTCTGGGGTAGGATTTCTTGGCCCAGGTCGCATACCCGCTCTCTACTGCCTTCTCAGCACACTCTGAGCAGCAGGAGAAGTTGGCCATGTACTCTATGCCTTCCATCTCATGCTCAAAAACCTGGTTGCAGGAAAGTCCTGAGGTTCGCCTGAAATCAAAGCCTTTGCCGAATTCGTCATATTCTGCCTGGGTGGGGCGTTCCAATACAACCCAGTCTCGGGGAAGAAGTATGGGCAGGGTGGCCAGGTTCATACCGCATCCACAGGGACCATAAACATCTTCTAAATCTTTGTATATAATTGCCTTACATACCTGCTCGCTCATCGTCTGCTCCTCTCTTGCTAATTGCATTTGCGGCAACCTAAATAACATTTCCCATCCACTTTCCGGATTTTCCGCCCTTTTCGGCTTTATATTTCAAATGAACATATAATGTGAGTGCGATTTTTAAATACTGGTGAAATATCAGACCGTCCACAAGTAAGAAATCTTGAATCGAGGCAGATTAAGATATTTCCTTCAAATAA
The DNA here is from genome assembly GCA_035527135.1 of Methanothrix sp. Taxonomy (GTDB): domain Archaea; phylum Halobacteriota; class Methanosarcinia; order Methanotrichales; family Methanotrichaceae; genus Methanothrix. The sequence goes on from DATLBD010000032.1 coordinate 6,261, forward strand.
TGGAAACATTGGCCCAACAAAAGATATATATGGAATTACGGGTGGATAGACTGCAAATTCCGGCTTGCAGCTCTAGAAGATTGAAATTATTGCTCTTCTAGCTGCAAAATCCGGATTTATGAGGTGTAAAAACAAATGCCGATACTTCCTGTTGCCCCGGTGAGCAGACTCATCCGCGAGGCGGGTGCCAAGAGAGTGAGCGAAGGCGCGAGGGATGCGCTGGCGGAGGTTTTAGAGAGCTACGGCCTGGAGGTAGCCCGTGAGGCGGTCGGCTGGGCCACTCACGCCAAGAGAAAGACGGTCAAGTCTGAGGATATTAGAGAGGCAGTCAAAAGAGTTAAACCACCGGCAGTCTATGAAAGGTAGATCGATGGCAAAAGAAGACTCTCCCAGGTTAGACTACCGTGATTTAGGCCTGATATGCGGCATTGAGATTCATCAGCAGCTTGACACGGCCTGCAAGCTCTTTTGCGGCTGCCCCACCAGGCACCGGGAGGTGGAGGATTCCAATTTCGAGTTCTTCCGGTATCTGCGACCCTCGCGAAGTGAGCTTGGCGAGATCGATCGAGCCGCTCTAGAAGAGGTCTTGGTATCGCGCAAGTTCCATTACAAGTCTTATGACAGTACCTGTCTGGTAGAAGCGGATGAGGAGCCGCCTCGGGAGATAAATGCCGAGGCTCTCGAGATATCCCTGATCATCGCCCGGCTGCTCAATATGAAAATAGTGGATGAGCTGCAGACCATGCGTAAGATGGTGATAGACGGCTCCAATACCTCCGGCTTCCAGCGCACCGGCTACGTCGGCTCGGACGGCAGGATTGAGCCCTCTGGCGGGGCTGTGGGCATAAGCATCCTCAGCCTGGAGGAGGAAGCGGCGCGCATTATCGAGGACCGAGGGGACAGCGTGGTCTACTCTTTAGATCGGCTGGGCATTCCCCTGGTAGAGATAGGAACGGCCCCGGACATCGTCTCTCCGGCGCACGCCCGCGAGGTCGCATCCTATCTGGGAATGATCCTGCGTTCCACCGGTCGCGTCAAGCGGGGTCTCGGTACCATCCGCCAGGATGTAAATGTCTCCATCCGGGGCGGAGCGCGCGTGGAGGTTAAGGGCGTTCAGGCCCTCAACCTTGTCGACAAGGTGGTGGAGTTCGAGGCGCTGCGCCAGGTACGGCTATTAGAAATAAAAGAGGAGCTGGTTCGCCGCAAGGCCTCAGTTGATGATGCTGTAAGGGATGTCACAGATATCTTCGCGGCTACCGGCTCCAAGGTGCTGGCCCGATCCCTCAAGAATGGCGGTGTGGTCTTAGCCTGCCGGCTGACAGGCTTTGCCGGGCTGGTAGGCCGGGAGATTCAGCCCGATCGCCGACTGGGCTCCGAGATGTCTGATAGAGCCAAGAGGGCGGGAGTTGGCGGGATCTTTCATACCGATGAGCTTCCTGCTTACGGCGTAACCTCAGAGGAGGTCGAGGCCGTGCGCGGCCTGTTCGCGGCAGGCGATGGTGACGCCGTGATCATGGTCACTGGGCCGAGGGAAAGGGCGGAAAAGGCGCTACAGGCCGTGCTGGTTCGAGCCCGTGAGGCCATTACCTGCGTTCCTGAGGAGACGCGCCGGGCTCTGCCGAGTGGCTGCTCGGAGTACATGAGGCCCCTGCCTGGATCAGCTCGCATGTACCCGGAGACGGATGTGCCCTCTGTGGTGATCACGGAGGAGATGCTAGAGCAATTGCAGCTTCCAGAGCTCTTCGCAGCCAGATCGGAGCGTTTCGAGCGGCAGTATGGCCTGTCCGCAGAACAGGCCAGGGTTATGGCAGCCTCTCCCAGCTATCCACTTTTTGAAGTGATCGTGCAAAATTATCCGGTTTCCTCCTCCATTGTAGTTAGGGCCCTGGAGACAATTCCCATTGAGCTGGCCCGAGAAGGGGTTGCGGTCTCCAATCTGACGGAGCAGCATTTTAAGGACAGCTTTGCTCTTGTATCCCTGGGCAGCGTCGCCAAGGAGGGTCTGACGGATCTGCTGCGCGCCCTAGCAGAGGATCCGCGAATGTCGGCAGCTGTGGCTGCCAAGGCAGCTGGCCTGGCGGGAGTGGATGAAGCGGGCTTAGAGTCTGTTGTGCGTTCCGTGGCAGATAGCAAGGAAAATCTAATTCGCTCCAAAGGAAAGCGATCGATAGATCCACTTATGGGACCTGTTATGAAACAGGTGCGTGGAAAGGCTGATGGATCTATTGTCCGCGATCAATTAACAAACGAAATAATTACCAAACTTACAAAATTTGGTGCAGATGATTTGACTCGCTTAGTCCCGCAGAAGCTAAGCGCTTTCAAAGATATGTCTGAAGCGATTCAGAAGGTATCATTCATCCAGCCTGAGACGTTAAGCGCTTTCAAGGCGATGTCTGAATCTATTCAGAAGGCATCATCAATCGGGCCCGAGACGTTAAGCGCTTTCAAGGCGATGTCTGAATCTATTCAGAAGGTATCATTCATCCAGCCTGAGACATTAAGCGCTTTCAAGGCGATGTCTGAATCTATTCAGAAGGCATCATTCATCCAGCCTGAGACATTAAGCGCTTTCAAGGCGATGTCTGAACCTGTTCAGGAGGCGACCCGCACTATTGAGGAGTCGGAAGTTGCATTTCATTTGATCCAAGATGCAGCTGAGATGGCTCTGGAAAGGAGAAACAAGTCTAATGCCTTGTCAAGTGGAGCAAAAAAGATAGCTGAAGGCAGAAAGGCAGATTTACAGGAACTGTAGTTGGATGTAGGCTAAAACTACATCTATAAATATTTTAAGAAATCTGGGCGATCGTCACCCTAATATGTATACGCTCTAGTAAACATTACGAAAATTCATAGTGAAGTTTGAGTTAAAATGGCCAAAGATATGCTCCTCTGGGAGGAGACGCTATTTAGAGACAGGGATCTGTTCGAGTTAGATCACCTGCCCGAGCACTTCCAGCACCGTGAAGCGCAGATGAATAGCCTTAAATTCTGCATACGTCCGGCATTGCAGGGGGGCCGTCCCGTCAATGCCCTCTGCCTCGGCCCTCCCGGCACGGGCAAGACCACGGCCCTCTTCAAGCTCTTCGAGGAGATTGAGGCCCATTCAACAAATGTCATTCCAGTGCATGTCAACTGCCAGATGGACTCCACCAGATATTCGGTCTTTTATCAGATCTATAAAAAGATCTTCGAGCATGCGCCCCCCTCCAGCGGCATATCCTTCAAACGCATCTTTGAGAAGGTGGCCCAGGCAGCAGCAGACCAGGATAAGGTGCTGATGGTGGCTTTAGACGACATAAATTATCTCTTCCACGAAAAAGAGGTGGATCAGGTCTTATACTCCCTCTTGCGGGCCCACGAGACCTGTCCCGGTGCC
>DATLBD010000033.1:0-32822 GCA_035527135.1 Methanothrix sp.
AGGTCATAGCCACCAAAAAGGCCAGCACCCCCAGGCAGAGCAGCCGGTAGTTCAGTCTGGGTATGGCCTGCCCAGCTAAGCGCGCTGCACCGATGCAGGCCAGGTAGGAGACTGCAGCCACCATTATTACTATTATTATCATCTGGACTAATATGTTCTGGTCCAGGGCCATCAGCTCCTGAATGGCCGCTGCCGCGCCGCTCCTGGGCTTGTCGATCACATAAAGCGCTACCAACGAGAAGAGGGCGTTGGCAGTGTTCACTCCTGCAATAGAGACCAGGAACTCCTCTGGACTGGAAGGTGCTCCCAATCGCGCAGTTATCGCGGCCACGGACGGTGACACGCCGGGAATCCAGGCCACTACTGAGCCCCCCAGGCTGCCGGAGAAGAGTGCTTTGGCCAGAGTTTTTCCGGGCATCTTTATTTCGCTCTCCTTTTGCTCCGGAATCTCTGTTTCTGTGGAAAGGCTGAGCAGGAGAGAAGAAGCGCCGAATATGCCGGACAGGAGGGGCAAAAGTACCTGTGGCTCCAGGCCCAGGGGCGAGCTCGCGAGTCTTTCATGATCAAAGGCGAATATGCCGAGAAGGCCTGCGGTTATGAAGAGTAGAGAGGCAATGGCCTTGTACTTCCAGTGTACCCAGGAACCCTGTCCCTCAATCCAGGGGCCTCTCTCCGACTTGATCATCATGAGGGCGATGGCTAAGAGCAAAATGCCTACATATTTTGTGAGATAATCGTAGTAGCTGGAGACGATCCAGGAAAGCGGGATGATCAAGAGAATAGCAAAAAGCACTGATCCCGCACTGCCCAGAGCCGAGAGGCGCACCGCCTCGATGCCCCGCCCCTCCAGCATGAGCCGCTGGCCTGGCAGGATGGTCAGAGCTGTCTCTGAATCGGGCGCACCCAGAAAGATGGCAGGAATGGCATCAAAGAACGTCTGGGAGATGCTGGCCGCCAGGATAATGCAAGCCATCTGAAAGGGCGAGAGGCCCATGGCCAACAGCTGCGGCGAGGTCGCCAGCAGCATGGCTGCAAAGTTGTTCAGGTGCAGACCGGGAGTAAGCCCGCTTAAAATTCCCAGGGCAAAGCCAAAAGCTATGCACGCAGCAAGGGTGATGTCGATCATTTCACTTCGCTGCAATTTTCTGATAGTTCTTACATTAATACCTTACTTTTGATACGAACTGTTGATCAGCAAATTATCTATCTACCTTCAGCTTACCTCTTTAGCCGGGCAGAATCTTGTGGCACAGGAAAGATGCGCACTCTTGCCGCCTTGCCCTGGCTTTGGAAAACCCTTAAATACTGGTGCATTGTCGATCTACATATTCCGCACAGGGATAATGATACCCTGGGCGCATGAACCTTTACTCAGGTTCGAACGCGCGCTTGACGCGTGAGTCGGCCCGGAAGGGGCCATGCGGAGGATTGAAATGACATTTGAGAAGACGAATCCAAGGATAGTCCGCCTTATCGGCGACCTTAAGGCGGCCACTCGCGAAACCGGCGCTCCCCTCTGGCGCGATATCGCCAAGAGGCTGGAGAAGCCCAGTCGCAACTACGCTGCTGTAAACCTCAGCAAGATCAATAGGCATACCCAGTCTAACGATACTGTGCTCGTGGCCGGAAAAGTGCTGGCCTCCGGCGATCTGGAACACAGCGTCACCGTGGCAGCTCTCAATTTTAGCAGCCAGGCCATGTCCAAGATCCAGGCAGCAGGCGGCAAATGCCTGGTGATTGAGAAGTTGATGGCTGAACACCCCAAGGGATCGGGCATAAAGATTTTGAGGTGAAGCAATGATCGTAGTAGATGCAACTGGATTGGTCCTGGGACGCCTGGCGAGCGTAACCGCTAAGAATCTCCTGGCAGGCGAAGAGGTCAAGATCGTCAATGCCGAGAAGGCACTCGTTACTGGCGGAAAGGATTACATTTTTGAAGATTATGGGCAGACAAGGGCACGCGGCCATAAGGAAAGAGGACCATACTTCCCCCGCAGGCCAGATATGATACTCAAGAGGACCGTGCGCGGCATGCTTCCCTACAGGTTGAGACGGGGAAGAGACGCATTCTCCCGGCTGCGGATATATGTGGGCATACCCAGAGAGCTGAAGGGAATGCCGTTAGAGCAACCAACCGCTGCTAAGATGAGAACCGAGAGCAATAACAAATATATCGAGCTTGGGGCCTTGAGCCGAAGACTCGGCGCAAACTTCTGAAGGGCTTGCTATGAAGATAATTAATACCTCGGGTAAGAAGAAGACGGCAACTGCAAGGGCCACTTTAAAGGAAGGAAAGGGCGTTATTCGCATCAACAAGGTGCCCTTAGATATCTACGAGCCACGCCTTGCCAGACTCAAGATTCAGGAACCCGTTCAGATCGCAGGTGATCTGATAAAATCAATGAACATCAATGTGGTAGTTGCCGGCGGCGGGACTATGGGACAGACTGATGCGGTCCGCACTGCCATTGCCAAAGGCATTGTGGAGTGGACTGGTGACACTGGGCTGAAAGAGGCCTTCTCCGAATACGACCGAAATCTCCTTGTCAGCGATCATCGACAAAAGGAGAGGAAAAAGTTCGGCGGACCTGGTGCAAGGTCTAAGTACCAGAAATCCTACAGGTGAAACGGCTTGATTCCAGTCAGGTGCTTTTCCTGTGGCAAAGTGGTCTCCCATGTCTGGGAGGAATACCGGGAGCGCATCAAAACCGAGCCTCCCGGCAAAGTCCTGGATGAACTAGGGATTGAAAAATACTGCTGCAGGCGCATGCTTCTTTCTCATGTGGAGATAGTGGAAACGCTGAGGCGGTACCAGTAGAAGGGGTTGTAGGGTAGCCTGGTCCATCCTACAGCGTTCGGGACGCTGTGACCTGAGTTCGAATCTCAGCAACCCCATCATACTCTTCCTTTTGAGGTGGCTATTTGAAGGGCGAGAAATATACAAGATATGAACGTGCGCGCATAGTAGGAGCACGGGCTTTGCAAGTTTTCATGGGCGCTCCAGTGTTGATCGATACCAGTAAAACCGACCCTCTCGAAATAGCGCTTGAAGAGATGAAACTGGGCGTAATTCCCATCACCGTAAAACGCGATCGCTATTTAGGTAGGTGAATTAGTTGGTAGAAGATGAGGTGATAACGGTAGCGGGAGAATACGAGACTCTCATACCAATCGATGAGTACCTGGCTGCAGGCGTGCACATTGGTACTCAGCAGAAGACGAATGACATGATGCCCTGCATTTACAGGGTGAGGACAGACGGGCTTTACGTGCTGGATGTTCAGTCCACGGACAAGCGCATCCGGCTGGCCGCCAAGTTCCTGGCAAAATACGATCCGGCAAATATACTAGTTGTATCTGCCAGGCAGTACGGCCAGAGGCCGGCCACCATGTTCGCTAAGGCCATAGGCGCTGGCGCCAACGTAGGCAGATTTGTGCCCAATACCCTGACCAATCCGGCCTTCCGGGGCTTCATCGAGCCCGATGCGCTCATAGCTACAGATCCCAGCGGCGATGCCCAGGCGGTAAACGAGGCTGTGGATGTAGGGATACCGGTAATCGCTCTTTGCGATACAAACAACATGACCTCCAATGTTGACCTGGTCATACCCACCAACAACAAAGGCAGGAAAGCTTTAACGCTTATCTACTGGCTCTTGGCCCGTCAGGTGCTGCGCGAGCGGGGCGAAGAGGACCGCTTCAAATACACTATCTCGGACTTCGAGATGGAGTTTTAGCCCATGCGGCTTCCGGCTGTTGCAGGTCAGTTCTATCCGGGTAGCGGAGCAGAGCTAGGGCATCAGCTGGACGGCATGCTGCGTCCTGAAAAAGAGCTTTCTGTTCTGGGGGCAGTGGTCCCGCATGCCGGATATATCTATTCAGGGCAAGTTGCAGCGGCAGTATATTCTCATTTGCCTAAAGCGGAAACCTATGTGGTAATAGGGCCCAATCACCACGGCCTCGGCTCTCCTGTGGCACTGTCTCGTGACTCATGGAGAACGCCTCTGGGTGATGTCGAGCCGGATCTGGAACTGGCGGATGCTCTGACCGGCAGTATTATCGATTATGATGAGACTGCCCACCTGCACGAGCACTCTATCGAGGTTCAGATCCCTTTTCTCCAGAAGCGATTTCAGGGATTCAAGATCCTCCCCATCTGCATGGGATTGCAGGATGAGCAAACAGCGGTAGAGGTTGGGCAGGTGCTTTCTCGGGCCGTGCAGAAGCTCAATCGCAGCTGCATAGTGATTGCCAGCAGTGACTTTACCCACTATGAGCCTCAAGAGACGGCCAGGAAGGTGGACGCAAAGCTCATGGAGGCCATTTTAAATATGGATGTGCCCGAGCTTTATGACAGAGTATATCGCTACGATGCCACGGCATGCGGCTACGGGCCGATAGCGGCAACCATTACGGCCACCGCCGCCCTGGGGGCTAAAAGCGGTAAGCTGCTTGCCTATGCTACCAGCGGAGACGTGAGCGGCGACTACAGCCAGGTAGTCGGGTACGGGGCGATTGTCTTTTCCTGAGGAGGCCCTTTATTGACAACGGCTTCAGCTCCCGGCAAGATCATCCTTTTCGGAGAGCATGCCGTCGTCTCCGGAGTTACAGCGCTTGGCGGTGCCATAGATCTGCGAGCAAGAGTCACCGTGCAAGATCTGCCCGGCAGCGTGCTGATAAAAACAGAAGAGCTTGCTTTGCGAGGATTCTCATTGGATCTGACATCTGGCCAGCTCACGTCCACCAAAGCAGAGCATGCTACCAGATATATCTCCGCCGTGCTCAGAGAATTTGATGTCAGAGATATACAGGTTTGCATTGATTCCAGTTTGCCGCAGGCTGCTGGGCTGGGATCATCAGCAGCCATCGTTGTGGCCGCGGTGGCTGCCATAAGCCAGCACCAGGGCCAAAGACTGTCCCAAAAGGAGATCGCAGCCATCTCCCATCGCCTGGAAAAAAAGGTCCAACAGGGACTAGCAAGCCCCATGGACACGGCTTTAGCAACCTACGGGGGCTATATGCAGGTCTCCCGAGAGATTCTGCCCCTCGATCTTCCTCCGCTTGAGATAGTAGTAGGATACACAAAAATGCCTCACGACACAAAGTCGGAGGTAGAGAAGGTGCAAGACCTGAAAAAACGCTACTCTGACTTGGTCGATCCTATATTTCAGGCCATTGGGGCCATCTCGGAGCGGGCCGTCTCCCTTATCCTAGAGCAAAATCTCGTGGAGCTGGGCCGCCTGATGAACGTCAACCACGGTCTCCTAGGAGCATTGGGAGTCAGCACCCGAGAGCTAGCCGAACTGGTTTATGCAGCGAGGGGAGCTGGAGGTGCACTTGGCGCCAAGCTTACCGGTGCTGGAGGAGGAGGCTGCATGATTGCTCTGCCCGGCTCGGCTGGCATAGATGCACTTATGGTGGCTTTGAGACAAGCGAGGGGAGATGCCTTTAGTGTTGTAACTGGCTGTGAGGGCGTGCGGCTGGAGGATGACCCATGACCCGGATTCTGAAGATAGGGGGAAGCATCTTGACAGACAAGAACCAGGAGCTTGCAGCACGACCGAACGAGATCTCACGCGTGGCTAGAGAGATCGCATCTCACCCGGATGATGTGGTACTCGTGCACGGTGCAGGCTCCTTTGGACACATCCCTGCCAAGAAATACGGCCTGCCCCAAGAATTCAGCCGGCAGGGATTGAGAGTTACTCATAGCAGTGTGGCCCGGCTCTGTGAGCTGGTAGTGGAAGCCCTGAGCCTGGCTGGCGTCGACTGCCTGCCGGTGCATCCTCTCTCCAGTCTTCTCCTTCGGGACGGCAGAATAGACAGCTTTTTCATGGAGCCTATAAAAGAGATGCTAAAGGGCGGCATCATGCCGGTGCTACATGGTGACGTGGCCATGGATGCCGCCGGAAAAGCAGCAATCGTTTCCGGAGATCAGCTCGTAGCCTATCTTGCCAAAACTCTGCGGGCCGAGGTGGTTGCCGTGGGAAGCAATGTTGATGGCGTCCTTTTTTCCGGCAGGCCTCTTCCCAGGATTACAAGAAAAGAGCTTGCTCTGGTGGGAAGTGCCATTGGAGGCAGCGCGGGTGTGGACGTTACCGGGGGCATGAGAGGAAAGCTGCTGGAACTTTTGGATCTGGCCGATTTGGGAATAGACTCCGTGATTTTTAATGCTGGCATTGAAGGAAATATTGCCCGGGCCCTAAAAGGCGAATGCGTGGGAACTAGAATTGGGAGGGCAAATTGACCACATCAAGTCGCAAGCTCGACCACATCCGAGTCTGTCTGGAAAAACCCGTGGAAGCGGAAAATAGGCCCTTCGAGGATCTGACGCTGCTACACAGAGCACTTCCGGAGATCGACGAGGCGGATATCGATACATCCTGCCAATTTCTGGGGAGAAAGCTGAAGGCGCCCCTTATGATCAGTGCCATGACCGGTGGCCATCCAGACGTCTTGCCGATCAATGTTCGCCTGGCAGAGGCAGCTTCTGAGCTGGGCATTGCTTTGGGGGTGGGCTCACAAAGAGCAGCTCTTGAGGACCGAAGGCTGGAGGATACCTTCTCTGCAGTCAGAGATGCCGCACCGGACATTCCCATCATCGGCAACATCGGAGCCGTGCAACTGAAAAGAAGCGGTCCTGAGATTTTAGAACGGCTGGCTGAAATGATAGATGCGGATGCCATTGCTGTTCATTTGAACTTCCTGCAAGAGAGCATTCAACCGGAAGGAGACAAAGATGCTGGCGGAGTGCTGGAGGCCCTGAGATCGGCAGCCAAAGGATCGGTGCCTATAATGGTTAAGGAGACCGGTGCCGGCATTTCCAGGGAAGTGGCCCAGGATCTGCTCTCTGCGGGAGTGAAGATGATTGATGTATCGGGCGTGGGAGGCCTCTCCTGGGCAGGCGTTGAGTCTTTTCGTGCTGCAGAGGTCGGAGACGATGGGCTGGAGCAGATGGGACGGCTATTTGAAAGCTGGGGAGTTCCAACGCCCGTGAGCATTGTCGAGTGCAAAGCTGCCGGAGCATTTGTCATCTCCTCCGGAGGAGTTAGAAGCGGCCTGGATGCGGCCAAGAGCCTGGCTTTGGGTGCCAGCCTGGCGGGCGCTGCCCTTCCTTTTCTCAGGCCAGCCACAAAAGACAAAGAGGCTGTTGTTAGGGTAATGAATGCATATATCTGTGCACTGAGAATCACAATGTTTCTCACCGGATGTAAAGAGGTGCCGCAGCTTGCCAAAGTTCCTCTCGTGGTTCTAGGAAGGACCAGGGAGTGGCTGCAGGCGCGGGGTTTTGATTTAAGAACATTTTCTGTTTATAGAGAGTTGGAAAAATGAAGGATATTGCAATAATCGCCGTGGGCGGCTACAATGAAATTGGCCGCAATATGACGGCGATAAAGATCGGAAAAGACATCGTGGTAATGGATATGGGAATCCGGCTGGATCGGGTGCAGATTCACGAGGACACAGATGTGGAATCGTTGCATGCAAACGACCTGATCAACATGGGTGCCATTCCCGATGACAGCATCATGGAAAACGTTGACGGAAAGGTAAGGGCTATAGCCTGCACGCATGGTCACCTGGATCATATTGGAGCCATCTCCAAGCTGGCCAGTAAGTATCATGCCCCCATCATCGCCACGCCGTTCACAGCAGATCTGATCAATCAAGAGATAAAGTCCGAGAGGATCTTCGGAGTGAAAAATCCCTTGCAGGTCATGAAAGCAGGAGAGCGGTTCCAGGTTACTCAGGACATTGAGCTGGAGTTCATCCGCGTGCAGCACAGCATTGTGGACTGCGTCTTCGCTGCTATTCATACACCCAAGGGCATCATAGTTTACGCCAATGATTTCAAAATCGATAGAAGCCCCACCTTGGGCGAGCCGCCAGACTTCGCCAGGCTGAGAGCCTTAGGAAAGCAGGGCGTGCTGGCACTGATCACCGAGACCACCAACGCATCCATCTCCGGAAAGACGCCCTCGGAGAAGATAGCCAGAGAGCTGGTTAGGGATGTACTCATCGGCACGGAGGAGTCAAAATCCGGTGTCATGGTCACCACATTCTCCTCGCATATTGCCCGCATCAGGGCCATAATCGAGGCCGCTCACCAGATGGGACGAAAGCCGGTGCTCTTGGGCCGCTCTATGGAAAAGTACTGGAGCACGGCAGTGAGAACGGGCTATGCGGGCCAGGGAGATGTAACAGTATTCGGCAGAAGAAAATCCGTGGACAAAGCCCTAAAGAGGATCATGAACGAGGGCAAAGAGAAGTACTTGCCCATTATGACTGGGCACCAGGGTGAGCCGGGAGCCATATTGAGCCGGGTGGGCAATGGCGAGACCGACTATCAGGTGGATTCGGGGGACAAGATCATCTTCTCCGCTGGCATCATACCCCAGCCGCTCAACGTGTCCAACCGGCACACGCTTGTCACAAAGCTCCAGATGCGGGGTGGCAGGATTTACGATAACGTGCATGTCTCAGGTCATGCCTGCCGGGAGGACCACTGGGAGCTTTTACGCATGATACAGCCGGAGCACGTCATACCCAGCCACGGAAACCTGATCAGCCACGGCAGCTATCTCATGATGGCCGAGGAGACCGGGTACTCTTTGGGATCCAATATTCATCTGGTGAGAAACGGTCAGGAGCTTCTGATCGATTAGGCAGATTTAGCAGAATAGGCAAGAGAGGTGAGGCAAGAATGACGATGACTATGGACGTAGAGCTGGACAGAGAGCTGCAAATGCGGGCGGACCTGGTGACTGGGGCCATTGAGGGGCTGCTGCCAGTGGTGCACCCTCGCCCTCTGTACGAAGCCAGCCGGCATCTGGTGGATGCAGGGGGAAAGAGGCTGCGTCCATCCATGCTGCTGCTGGCGGGAGAAGCAGCGGGCGGAGACGCTACAGCTTTGGCCCCGGCAGCAGTATCCATAGAGCTGATCCATAATTTTACGCTCATTCACGACGACATCATGGACAATGCCGATGTGCGGCGGGGTCGCCCGGCGGTTCACAAGCTATGGGGGCAGTCAGGAGCCATCCTGGCGGGCGACACGCTCTACTCCAAGGCATTTCAGGTGCTGGGAATTACAAGTGCTCGGTCCGATCTCATTTTGGGGGCCATGAATATGCTCTCCAAGACCTGCACTGCGATTTGCGAAGGCCAGTGGCTGGATATGGAGTTTGAAGCCAGGGATCGCGTCTCCGAGGCAGAATACATGGAGATGATTGAGAAGAAGACGGGCGTTCTCTATGGAGCCTCAGCCGGCATGGGGGCACTTTTGGCCGGGGCCGATCCCGAAGTGGTCGCCGCGCTGGACGAATTCGGCAGGCTGACCGGCATGGGCTTTCAACTGCAAGATGACGTCATAGATATCATAACTCCTGAGAAGGTCTCGGGGAAAAGGCAAGGCGGAGACCTGATTGAGGCCAAGAAGACATTGATCATGATCCATGCCTTTGCCCACAATGTCCCGGTGCCGGTATTCGGTAAGAAGGATGCCACGGCAGAGCAGATTTCTGAGGCCATCTCCCTTCTGGAGAAGAGTGGGTCGATCGAGTACGCTCGCTCCCGAGCAGAGGAGATGGTAGAGAAGGGCAAAAGGGCCCTGCAAGTTCTGCCCGACACAAAGGAAAAAGCCACGCTTCTGGCGCTGGCCGACTACATGATCCGGAGACGATATTAACCATTGTTTCCTGATCATTATCATTTGGCCTCACTCCAAAGAAAAAATCAGTCATGACATTAGCCAGAACTGACCCAAAACCCCTTTCATAGCAGCGAACAAATGATCCTTGCAAATGATTGGGTATGCCTTGAATGAAAAACTATTTTGGTCAGGACGTCTTGTGATGTTTGAAGAGAATATGAGATGCAAACCGATTACCTGATTGGAAATATTAGGAGTCATTCATTATGCACAGCCATGATTTAATGGGGCACGATTTAACGAAGCACGAGGCAGAGCACCTCCTGCATCACTGGATCGAGCACAACGAGAGCCACAGCACCTCTTTTCGGGAGAGGGCGGCGCAGATTACCAGGGTGAGCGAGAAGGCGGCCCAGGATATCGAGCAGGCGGCAGTGCTCATGGACCAGTGCACAGAGATGCTGAGGAAGGCCATGCAGGATCTTTAGGAGGAAATGGGAATGGAATTAGTTTACACTTATGCCATGGAGAGCAGCAAAGAGATGCAGAAGATGCTGGACGAGGAGTTTTGGAAGCGGCTGGGGCCCACGGTGCGAGAGGGCAAGGCCATGGGGCTGGAAAAAGAGGGCATGTGCCTCTACATCAAGGCCCGGGACGAGCTGGCTGAAGAGGCGCGAAAGCTGCTCGCCGAGACTGCGGCCAAGGAGCTGAAGGGCGTGGAGGGAGAGAAGCTGCTCAAGGCCTTCCGGGACGAGGCGGAGGCGGCTGAGGCGGGCATGGGGGCGATGTTTGGGTAAATGCTCTTTTCAAATGTCGGCCTTCAAAGATCTTTTTATGCCAGCTAGCAGTACCTGAAGCAGTCGGCGATCAAATGATGCGAAAAATCATAGAGATCGCCGAAAGTGGCCTGACATGAAAGAAGAGATAGATAATGATCAGAAATCATGAGCTTGGACGGACGTTCTCTCTTCGTAGAAAAGAGAGTTGATCTAGGCTCTTGCCGTGCTAGATATCGCGAGCTAATCTTCAATGGAGATATATCAAGGCACGGATTACCATTTCCATTGTTGAAAGCTACTAAGTAGTATCCAGAAAAGTATCGAATCCAGGCTAAAGCAGACTCATGAATGGATAGTTCTTTTCTGCATCATACTGCAACCTGGCAATGACGACCTCGTCCTCGTAGTCTATCTCTACCTCAGCGATTATCATGCGCCCCTCAAGCTCACCGTATCCAAAGACGTTCTCCTTCAACATCCGCCGGTTTATGCTGACGCTAACCTTCTTCACGTAGGGCTGCAGGGATATGCTCTTTTGCATGGCCTCTTCCAGGCTGGCTGCTGTCTTGATGCCCACCGGCGCTCCTACGAACTGATGGTATAGAGCTCCCAGCTTTATGCCCGCCTCAAAAGCGGCTATTTCCCTTTTCGTAGGCGTGAGATCACCACCGGACTAGTCAGATAAAGAGTAATAAGCGCGATTACCACAAGGGTTGCATCAAGAATATCATGCCTATCTTGCTGCCAGAAGAGGACCAGTCCCACCACAAGAAAGATCGCTCCCAAGACAGTCATGACGCGAAGATCTCTGATCTTGGGATATGGGACGCTGCTCACCATGAGCAGTGCTAAGAACAGCATGAGCAGAATCGTGAGTGTCGGCCTGCCCAAAAGAACACTGGCGGAAAGAGCTATGCCCGCTGCAGGAATGGGAAGCCCCTCAAAGAATTGATCGCTCTTGCCGGATACTATATTGAATCTGGCCAGGCGCAGCGTTCCGCAGAGCAGAAAGAAGATGCCCACCGGCCAGATGTGGGGCGGAAGATGAAAGGTGGAGATAGCAAGAAAAACAGGCGCTGCGCCAAAGGAGATCAGGTCTGCTAATGAGTCCAGGTTTGCTCCCAGAGGACTGCCCCCCACCTTTCTTGCCAAAAATCCATCCAAGCCATCTGCTATTGCCGCTAATAGTATGAACACCACGGCATACTGCGGAAAACTGCCGCCCCAGGCTCTGCCTGCCGCAAGAATTGCCAGGAATCCGAAAACGACATTTAATAGCGTAAATAAATCCGGCAGTCGTATGACCCGGAAGACATTCATGAATTCCTCACTGCAACAACTGTCTCTCCAGCCCGGACCTTATCTCCCAGCCCTACATGCAGGTTGTAGCCACTGGGAATGCTTACTTCCACCCGCGAGCCGAAGCGGATCATGCCTATCCTCTCCCCTCTTAGCACCTGATCTCCGGGAAGAACGTAACAAACGATCTTTCTTACCAGGGTTCCAGTTATCTGGCGCAGCTCCATGTCTCCTTCATCGGTCTCCAAATGCATCCTGTTTTGCTGATTCTTGCATGCCAGTCCCATAAAAGCCGGCAGGTGAGTGCCTTTCCGGTATTCGATATCGCGCACAACACCATCCAGAGGTGCCCGGTTTACATGCACATTGGAGGGACTCATGAAGATGGTGATTCTATCCGGCGTGGCCTGAATGATTTTTCCGTCTGCAGGGGATAGCATGCCTTCCCCTAGCGGAAATCTATCCGGGTCCCGGTGAAAGAAGATCATGAAAACAAAGCCCGCCAAAGCTACGGCTGACATGTACCAGTTTCCTGCCGCGGCCAGTGCTGCAGTGAGAAACATGGGCACAGATACCCATGCGGTGGAATTTTTTGCCAGCTTCATGCTGCATCTCCCCTTCTAGGCTTGATCTCTGCAGCAAGCTCATCAATGATTGATAAAAGCTCCGGCAAGAGCAGGAATACCAGGTAAGATACAGCGAGGAGCGCTATTGTCGATCCCAGCTTGGCAATGATATTATGAGCAATATCAAAGCTGCCTTCCCCAAACCAGCTCCACCCATAGGCCATGAGTACAAATCCATTTCTCACAATGTTCAGTAGGTAGATGGAGACGGTGGATGCCGCCAGTGCCGCCAGCCTACGGCCAAGGGGCGCCTGCACCGATAAAATCAAGCCGGCAAAGAGGGCTATGCTCTCAATGGCCGTGCAGGCCAAGACAATCTCCACCGACTGACCATTAAGGCTCATTACGTTCCAGCTCTCCATGATCACGGGGACTGAAAGGATTTGAAGCATCTTTGCAGTTACAAGGGTAGTAAATCCAATCAGACCAACCTGAAGCGACTGTATTTCGGCAAAAGGAAAATAGATGATTCCGCAGGCGGCAGCCGCATAGCTGGCCCAATAGCATGCCTTTGATGAAAAGCCCCTGCTCTTCACAATCCATGCCATGTAAAAGCTCAAGAGACCTGCCGCCAAAAAGAGAGCTACATTGAAGTAGTCATCTATAGCCAGATAATGGTCTATCTGGCCAAGCCAGACGAATGCAAAGAGGCCCCATCCGAAAGCAGCGACACGGCTGTTCCTGGCCAGGGCTGATGCTAGGAGTAGAACCAAGCTAATCCAGAGCAGATAGGAAACCAGCCATTCCAGCATCATCAATCTTAGAAGTACCACAGGTTTATTTAGCATTATCTGCTTACAACCTCTGTCGTGATTTTGGGGTAAGGCCCGGGGATATATCATTGGACAGGTTTGGTTGATAATGAATCGAAATATTTTAATTCTTATTTCTGCTGCATGCGTAATTTTAGCTGCCTTCTCTTTCGCACAGGCAGCAGAGCATCCTTTTAATGCCGATCAGAAGATCGATCTGGCCCTTGCAGAGATGCTAGCCCAGGGAGACGGGGAAAATATCCCTGTAATTGTGATGCTCAAAGAAAATGCAAATTCCAATCCAGACCATCTTGTCCCAGATGATTTCGTTTCTGATATTCTTCCTGAATCTCTCATTTCTGACGACCTCATTTCTGACGACCTTACTATCAGGTACAGGTATAGGCTCATCCCTGGCCTGGCAGGAGAGGCTACTGCTAAAGCCATAAAAAAGATTGCAGAAAGCGATCGGGTATCGGGAATTTATTTTGATGGCAGAACAGAGGTATCTTCACCTGATGAGAACTTATCTCTGGAGAAATCTATCGTACAGGGCGAATATATTTCGCCGGCTCAAATTATAAATGCAGACAAGCTCTGGGAGAAAGGGATCGATGGCCAGGGAACAATTGTGGCGGTGATTGATTCGGGCATAGACAAAAATCACCCAGACCTGATCGGTAAAGTGGTAGCCGAGAAGAACTTCCTGGCAGATGAGATAACGACAGACGATCTTCTGGGCCATGGAACAATGGTCGCAGGAATCATTGCCGGCTCCGGTGCGGCCTCAAATGGAAGGTATAAGGGAATTGCTCCCGGAGCAAAGCTGATCAGTGTCAAGGTTATCGATGGCAAAGGGGATGGCAAAGTATCAGATATCATCGCGGGCATCGAGTGGGCTATCTACAGCGGAGCCGACGTTCTGAGCCTCAGTCTGGGTGGCATAAATCTGGGCGAGACCAATCCACCCATAACCATGGCTGCGGACAATGCTGCAAATGCCGGAGTCGTGGTCTGCGTGGCGGCGGGCAACCGAAACAGCAGCAAGGTGCAGGGAAATGTGCAGGGAGCTTCCAGCACAAGCAGCAATTCTGCTATCAAATTGTCTCAAGTCAGCGATTCCAAGGATAAGGATGTTCTACTGCTCTTTGTGCCAATAGTCACGGCCTTGCCGCCCGGCCTGATCGACTCACCAGGAGACGGCGTAAATGTCATTACCGTAGGAGCCGCAGACGCCATAGGCCACATGGCCAGCTTTTCGGGCTCAGGCCCCACCAGGGATGATCGGATCAAGCCTGATGTGGTAGCTCCAGGCGTCGACATCATCTCCATAGTGCCCTCCGGAGTGAAACGGCCGAATCCCATCGATATTTACTACTCCCGCGAGTCAGGCACCAGTCTCTCCGCGCCGGTGGCAGCAGGCCTTTCTGCCCTGCTCTTGCAGGCAAATGGCAATCTAACACCAGCAGGAGTCAAGGCGGCAATGACCAGAGGAGCAAAAAAACTCAATAACACCCAGGGAGAAACTTACGAAGAGTACTATCAGGGTGCAGGCATGCTGGATGCTCTGAGCTCCTATCAGATGCAGGATAACGATATCTGCGGAGTGATTCCTGATCAGTGGACTGCTGGTCGCTGGGCATATCTTCCGGCAGGTCAAGGAGTTTATGTTGGACTGGATACGGGCGCGGACAGGCCGCAAAAGAAGATATACGCTCTGGCGCCGGGCGATGAAGACTGGAATTTGCGCTTTGTATTCTTCAGCAATCAAGAGATAAAGAACCTTAAAACATCAGTCAATGGGGCCGTCTCCGACTGGGTAAGCCTGCAGGCCCTTCCCAATACAGTCTTGGCTAATGATCAAAAGGTCTTCGCGGCTTCGATAACTGTGCCGCAGGACGCAGAGCCAGGAATTTACAACGGCACCATAGAAATCACTAACGAAAGCAAGAATATCCTAAGCATTCCCGTCAGCTTGGCCGTAGCCGAGCCCTTAAACATCAGCAAGGGTCAGGGCAACAAGACGGGATCATTGAACGGAAACGGATGGCATTACTATTACCTCGATATAATGCCCGGAACAAGTGAATTTGATGCCTCCTTAGAATGGCAGGAGGACGCTAACCTGGATCTCTTCTTGCTCTCGCCCACCAGCGAGTATTATTCAGGCGAGAAGAACAGCCGGCCGGAGAAGAAGCGGATCGAGAGTCCGCCCTCAGGACGCTGGCTTCTGGCAGTGCATAACGAGAATTCATCTGAGGTCGTAAACTATACCTTAGAGGTGGAAAGATCCAAGATAGAGAGCATTCCGCAAAGGTGGAACCTGCAGTCCGCATATCCGGGCACCAGCGCCAGGGCAAATTTCTTGGTGGAAAACGTTGGAGGTGCTCTGGAAAATCTCAGTTACATTGGGGTGACTGAGAATACATCCTTCAAGGAGTATGAGGGATCAGTGGGACAAAAAGAGGTTTGGAATATCACCATCAATGTAACCGAGAGGACCAGGAAGCTCTCTGCGCGACTGAGTACGGATGGTAAAGAACAAGAGGTGCTGTATTTCTTTGAGAATCCCCAAAAAGAGCCAGTGTGGCCCCCGGATAGCGCTCTGGGTTCCGGTGATCTGGGGCCAATCGAGCTACTAAGACCCGAGCCTGGCCTATGGAAGATACAGGTAGTAGGCGTCTCTGGATTCAAGTCGTCGGATGATAAGACGGCATTCAAGCTGGATCTCTTGCAGTATGTATCCGAGCCCTGGAACTGGATTTCTATCAAGGGACCGGAAAGAATAGAGAGCGACTCCAACGAAAGCCTGGAGGTCAGCCTCACTATCCCGGATAACGCTTCGCAAAGCAGGATCGATGGGTACATAGAGATCTCTTCGGATAAGCATGACTTTGAAATCCCGGTGAGCGTGACCATAGCTGGCACCAGGCTGGAGGGCCTCACGGATGAAGAGGTCCTGGACAGCGACAATGACGGCCGCTTTGATGTGCTCACCTTGGGCTTCGACCTGAACATCACAGCCCCTGGAGAGTACAGGCTAAAAGGAGTGCTAGCAGACTGTAGCGGCAACAGAATTGAGGCAATAGATAGCAGTTTCAGTCTGAAAGAGAGTGCGAGCATATTGGTCAATGTGAGCGGCGTCGATATCTGGAGGAATGGCAAGTGCGGGCCGATGATGATTCAGAACCTCATACTCTACGATAAGAGTGGAAGCTACATCGATCGATTCGACAAAGAGATCACCATAAACAGGGAGCCAAAACAGTTCCAGCCACCCGCAGCATATCTCACCGGTGAATATGTCAACCGGACCGCACAAAATTCTATAGCTATCGGAGTAAATGTGACTGTCATCAAGCCCGGACGGTACGAGCTGCAGGGTATCATTGAGGATGATGTTGGAGAGAAGCTGGGTGAAGAGAGCGTAGAGAGCGATCTTGCTGCCGGCAATGCCACAATACTACTACAGTTTGATCCCACTCGGTTCATGAAGCAGGGCGAAGTTTCTGCGGTGCATCTCGTGGATTTGGTTCTCAGCCGGGAGGGCGGAGAGCTGGAGAGAATGGATTATGCCTGGAGCTCGGAAGAGATGGACCCACAGGCATTTGAGGGCAGCATAGACGCGAAAAGCAACTCTTCTGGACCAATCGTCACCAAGCTTGGCAACGCCGGCGCAGGAGCGTTGCGGGTGGAGAACGGCACCATTGTGATATCCTGAAGCCGCTTCTCTATCATTTAGTCCGATGCGTCCTTTCTGTGATGGTACGAAAACGCCTCTGAGTGTCGTGAGGTAGCACAAAGTGCCTCACCTCTCTAATCTGCCCAGGAAATTAGAGAACCCGGGGCAGAATTTCATTTTCATCCGTGGCCTAATTGAAACTGTCATCGAGTATTTTGCATCATAGCCTTGGCCTTGACGTTTATGCCATTGCGGAATAAAAAAACCAACCATCCATTGAGCCTGCCAATCCCCATCAATCGCTTCCATCGTGCTGTCTCCAAGCCTGCCCGGCGTTGAGGGCGCCAGGGCTCGACCCGCGCGTTTCACCGCGCGCGGCATCCCAGAGGAAGAGACAGTAGGAGCAAACGCAAACTGCTCGGAAGCGATATCAATGGAAAGCCATTAAAACTGGAGAGCGAAATTGATAGCCGCAAAGGATCTCAAATGTCTCTCTTTCATATAACTCGTCAATCGGACATCCCGTTGGTGGGGTGTCTGTACTTCGGTGTAGTCGATCGGGGCAGCAGCCTTCTGCAGATCAGGCCGAGCTGCGGCTGCAATCTCAATTGCCCCTTCTGCTCGGTGGATGCGGGTCCGCATTCTCGGTCGCGCGTGACAGACTACCAGGTGGAGCTGGACTATCTTATGGAAGCGGTCGAGGAGATAGCACCCTTCAAGGGGCCGGGGGTGGAATGCCACATCGACTCGCCGGGAGAGCCCATGCTCTATCCGGATATCGTGGAATTGGTGCAACAGCTCAAGCAGATAAAAGAGGTCAGCGTCGTCTCCATGCAGAGCAACGGCACCTTGCTCGATGAAGATAGAATCCAGGCGCTGGAAGAGGCGGGCCTGGACAGGATCAACCTCTCCATTCACTCTTTGGATCCGGAGAAGGCGGCTTTTCTGGCTGGCATGCCCTGGTTTGACATCGAAAAAATAAAGCAGACAGCAAAAAGCATTGCCGAAAGCAAGATCGACCTCCTCATTGCGCCCGTATTTATCCCAGGCATTAACGACGAGGATATACCGGAGCTGATCCGCTTCGCCCAGGAGATCGGCGCGGGAAAGAGATGGCCGCCCCTGGGCATTCAGAAGTTTGAGCACTACCGGCTGGGGAGGTCTCCCGGAAAGGTCAAGGCCCAGAACTGGTGGCACTTTTACAATCGCAGCATGACCGAATGGGAGAAGCAGTTATCCATTCCACTTCGCCTAAAGGCGCAGGACTTCAAGATTGAGAGGCGGCCCATGATCCCCACGGTCTTTGAAAAAAAGGAGAAGACATGGGCGGAGATCAAGGCACCCGGCTGGGTGCGCGGGGAACAGCTGGGCGTGGCGAAAAACCGGGTGGTTTCTGTGATGGATTGCCCCATCAAGCAAGGCAGCGTGCGGGTGCAGATTGTGAGCAACAAGCACAACATCTACGTAGCGGTGCCGTGCTAGATTTTAAATTATATTTTTTTCCACTAAGAAATGACTCAATGTCCTTTCATTTTAAATTTAAACTCTAATTTTGGCATCCTTAAAGCTAATGCTAAATTTTATAAATGTCATTTAGGGTTGGAATCCACCCCCCTAAAATGACTCATAATAGCCTTACATATATATTTTATAGTAGCAGTTTGTATAGAGTCTTATTATGAGTGTTTATGTGATACGATTGGCTTTAAGGGTGTGTTTGCTTTTCGTTCTGCTATTTGCTATTTCATCTGCAATCGAAGAAAATACTCCCAAGCAAGTTCCGCTCAATAGCCAACTGCCTCAAGATATGGATTTTAACCAGACCTTCAGAGATCATGCCCAGCTCATTGGTATGAACCTGAGAGGCATGAACTTGTCTGGGACCAACTTGAATCATTCTGAGCTACAAGAATCGGATCTTCGCGGGACGAACCTTAGCCGATCCTATTTGATGCAATCCAGTCTCTTCGATGCCAAGCTTGTAGGAGCAAATCTCAGCGGAGTAAATATGATAGAAGCAGACCTTCATGGCTCCGATCTTTCCCAGGCCGATCTCAGGGGTGCCTTCATGCCTGCCTGCAATTTATTAGGCTCAAATCTGACCAACGCGAATTTCACAGGTGCCAACTTGCCGATCTGCTACTTAATGGGCTCAAATCTGAATGGCGCAGACCTATCAGGTTCCATTATGGATCAATCTTTTTTTGATAATTCGACTATGGTTCGTACCACACTAAATGGAGCCAGCTTATGGGCCGTGAAAATGAGCGATGTAAACCTGAGCGGAGCAAGCTTCATAAGAGCAATCATGGATCGTTCTACCTTCCAGAATTCCCTATTGTTTGGTGCTAATCTGAATGGAGCAAGCCTGGTAGGGGCGAACCTGACTAATGCCACCGTATCAAATGCAGACATCTCCGGGGCGGATATATCTGAGTCGCGCTGTCCGAGAGCGAATTTCGTTGGCTCCAGGCTGGTCAAATCAAATATGGGTTTTGCCAACCTAACAAGTACAAACCTAAGCATGGCGGATCTATCCGGATCATATCTTGTGGCTTCGCGTCTGGATGGTTCCGATCTTTTCAAAGCGAATCTAACAGGCGCGAACCTCGAAAATGCCTTAATGAATCGAGTTAGACTTGTTGAAGCTACGCTAAAAGGCGCAATTTTAGCAGGAGCGCATTTGGGAGATGCTGATCTATCGAATTCAGATCT
The DNA here is from genome assembly GCA_035527135.1 of Methanothrix sp. Lineage (GTDB taxonomy): Archaea > Halobacteriota > Methanosarcinia > Methanotrichales > Methanotrichaceae > Methanothrix. Next base: position 19,506 of record DATLBD010000033.1, read on the forward strand.
CACCCGGGCCGATCTTACCGGTGCCTTGCTCAGTGGAGCCAACCTAACTGGTGCAAAATTGGATGGGTCCAGGCTCTTTGGAGCGGATCTTAGTCTAGCTATCTTGAAAGATGCGGATCTGAGCGAAGCAAACATGGTAGGTGCCAGACTAAATTGGGCAGATCTTAGTGGTAGCGTCCTCAAGCGTTGCCAATTCTCTAGAGCAGAGCTATTTGGAGCCGACCTGAGCCATTCCGATCTCAGCAACTCTGACTTAACCAGGGCATATCTGCCAAGGGCCAACCTACATGGGTCTAATCTGATAGATGCTAAATTAGACCATGCAGATCTTACTGGTGCAAATATGTCAGGGGCTGATCTTCATAGCGTCCAGATCATTAAAGCAGATCTGGATGAGGCTAACTTATCCGGGGCTGACCTTACAGAGTGTAACCTGGAATCCATGAATTTAAGGAAAACTGTTATGCGCAGAGCAATGTTTAGATCTGCAAGCTTTAATTGGCTAGTTCTAAAAGATATTGATCTCAGCTACGCTGATTTAAGAAATGCCAAATTAAATACAGTTCTCTTTCAAAATGCGAATCTTTCCGGGTTAGATATGAGGAATGCAGAGTTAAATATGATTGCACTAGTGAATGTTGATCTGAGTGGAGCTAACCTCTTAGGGATAAAGTATGATAACATAACACTCCAGATGTTTGCGGGTTCAAAACTCGATAACGCTAAAATGAGTGCAGATTTGCAAAAGGATCTTGAAAAATTGAGATCGGGACAAACTGTCAATCGCAGTGGGAAAAGTGCTCAATCATAGCGGAATAAAAGTGCTCACCTCTATGACCTTTGTGTTAGCAGGCAATGAGAGAGGTGATGCTGAAACAAGAGGCATCTGCCAATATGAAGGGTTTATGCCTCTAGGGAATTTGAGAATATCCGAGATATCCAGGCTTATAAGATGCAATAGGAGGACGGTTCGAAAATATGCAAAAGCGAGCGTACCTCCAAATTCTAAAAAAAAAAACGCAGGCAAAAATCCAGCAAATTACCAGTCAGGGTGATCTGCTGCTGAGGCTTGATGGTTTCTCTGCTATAGAGACCCATAAATGTAAGCTGGCCAGGATACTTCGGGAAGCATATGAGCAAGGAGGCCCTTCTAAATCAGGCAGATGTGAGTCTCTTGATCGGAGTGAGTGCAGGCACTATAGGCGAGGACTTCAAACGACCGTCCGAGAATGTCCGACTGGTTCAATTCGGCTGTGCTATTTTATGTCATCTTAGTAAAAGTGCTTTTAGATCTCATCGCAAGGCTTGCACTTGTATGATTTTTCGCCCTCAAATGTCCCTTGACATCCGGGACAGCCTTCCGATCAGCCATTTGGTGAGAAATCCTGTCAAAAAGCAGATGAACATGATGGAAAATTCCCTGCTCTGGGAACTGCCGTCTAGAGCGATAAAGCCGGAGGAAAAGACCAGATAGGCCATGTAGCCGAAGACCATGGCCAGCAGCGGTATGACCATGTACCAGAGCCTCTTGTAGCGCGAAGCCAGACCATAACGGCGCAGGTCATCGGCCACCCCCGTCAGGATCTGCGCTGAGGAGCCCAGGCCCGCGAAGAACGAGGACCAGAGGGGAACACCTAAGACGCTCACCTCGGAGAATCTGGTTATCAAAAAGCTGAAAACAACGACGGCCAACGAGGCGAAGATGACGGCATAAAGCCCGTAGAGCTTGAAGAAGTAAGAGAGTGTCCTCAGGCTGTGAAATCGAGAGCCTTTGATCTTGATCATGGCCTCGTTGATGGCAGTAGTAAGCTCGTACCTGGCCCGATCGCAGTAGAGGAACGACTCGGAGAGGTTCTCCTTGTTGAACTCTTTTAGGGCTAGGACATAAAAGTCATAGCTATCTTTTATATCGATAGAACTTCGGTGGGCTGCCTGAAGCATGCGGTCCAGCCTCTTGAGGTCTACTTCCACCTCAGAGCATGATTGCGGAATAGAGCAGGCTTTAGAGTTTGCGTCCACAAACTAAATTAGTAACTAGATTAATATAAATAGTTTTCGTGTAAAAAGAAAGCTCCTAACATAATTAAAATAATTTTAGTTAATTTAAATTTTTGATGGTTTCAGAATAATCAGGATATATCTCAATTAGGCTTTTCTAGAGCAAATAAAATAAGAACAAATTACTTGCGGATCATATCATCGCCACCCTCCTTGCGGCCCTTATCTGGCGGAGAAGCTTCTTCTTAAGAGAGCCCTTATGCCTTCCAATAGCATTGGGCACGATGGAACACTCCGGCACTGCGATCAGATGAATCTCCTCAATCATGCTCTCAGCAATGGTGCAGCATTCGTCCATGCCACTATCCGGGGCAAAGCGATTTTCTTTAATAACTTCTTTCATAAGTAGAGATAATACATCTTCATTAAAAAATTTTTCCCTTGTTGAAATTAGGCACCGTACTCTCAAGAAATTCAAAAAATCAATTCGGCAATATTTCTAAAAATTTTAGACACAAAAAGAAGCTATGCATTGGATCTATTCAGGCTCCTCGTCTGTGCTCATTTGGGACGTGCAGGTGGGAGCCAGGCGGGCACAGGCAGTCATACTTTAATACTGCGTGGAATAATTATATGATATGCTTGATGATCAGGTCTTCTGTTCCGTTTGCGGTGTCGATACGGAGCATGCTTTGATAAAATCCGGGCAGGAGAATCTAGTGCGCTGCGAAGAATGCGGGACGGTTCATTCTGTGCAGGTAGAGCGCGAGCGGCTGGTTAATCTCAGAGTAATCGTGAGCACTGACGAGCAATCTGAGCCGTACTTCATCAATATCCCGGCAAAAGAGGTGCTGCGTGTCGGAGATGTGCTTTTAGTGGACGATCCAGCTAAAGATGTGGTCATGACCCAGATCACATCTCTTGAGACGGACAGGAGGGTGAATGTCGCTTCTGCTGGGGATGTCAAAACCATCTGGGCCCGGGCTACGGACGATGTGCCGCTCAAGATATCAGTCTATCGAAACGGCAAGACCCATCCGCTAAAAATCAACGTTGCTGGAGATGAGGTCTTTGAGGTGGGCGAAGTCAGAAAAGTTGAAGGATTCAAATTCGTGATTGTAAAGATCAAGCTGCGCGGCGAGGGCTTTGCCGATGTGACCGAGGCCAAAGACATACAACGAATATGGGGTCGGGAGCTTTGAATAGAGAGCAACTCCTGGGCAGCCTGCGCGACAATGTAAGAGAAGCGGTAATATCCGCCATGTCCCTCACTCCAAGAGAGCTCTTCGTTCCCGAGGCTCTCAAGAGCCGGGCATATGACGACACTCCACTGCCTATCGGCCATAACCAAACTATCTCCGCTCCTCACATGGTGGCCATAATGTGCGACCTTCTCGATCTGCAGCCGGGAATGACCGTCCTGGAGGTGGGGGGAGGAAGCGGCTATCATGCCGCAGTAATGGCGGCAATGGTAGGCGAGAAGGGGCATGTCTATTCCGTGGAACGCATGCCGGTGCTGGTGGCGATGGCCAGAAAGAATCTGGAAAAAGCCGGCATAAAGAATGTGACCATGGTCGAAGCCGACGGAAGTGTCGGCCTGCCGATGCATGCCCCCTACGATCGCATAAGCGTGGCTGCTACCGCTCCCAAGGTGCCCGAGTCGCTCAAGCAACAGCTCAAGGTGGGCGGCAAGATGATTCTTCCCGTGGGCCGGGACTATCAGGAGCTTTATTTGGTGACAAGGAAGAACGGCTTTTCCGAGGAGAAAAAGATGGGAGTGATCTTCGTTCCGCTCATCGGAGAAGAGGGTTTTAGAGAAAGGCTCTGAATAAAATAATTTTGATAAAATCGACCCGAAATTTAAACTAATTTAACAAAATATTAATATTAATAATACACTATTGATATTATAATATATTACTAATATTAATAATAATATTATCAATATCCCTGCTTAAATTCATGCTCAAATAAGGTTCAATTGGGAACGGAAAATGGCAAATGATCTTTTAAGATTTAAGAATCTTCTGCGAGTTTGATGACATATGCTGTTTATCAGACCCGCAACGCAGATCTAATATATTCGCGGCAACGATGACACTCATGAGATGAAGCCCTTAGCAATCATAATCATGGACGGCTTCGGCATCAGCCCCATAGTTGAGGGCAATGCCATCGCCAAGGCACATAAGCCTAACCTGGAGCGATTTTGGAAAAATTACCCAACGACCACCCTGGGCGCTTCGGGCCTGGCCGTAGGACTGCCACGAGGCCAGATGGGCAACTCTGAGGTAGGGCACCTTAACATAGGTGGCGGCAGGATTGTCTACCAGGACTACACCAGGATCAGCCTGGCGGTTGAGGTGGGGACCCTCGCCGAAAATGAGGTTCTTCTGCAGGCCATGGAAAAAGCACGAGGCGCCAGGCTGCATCTGATCGGCCTGCTCAGCGATGGCGGAGTGCACAGTCACAACACGCACCTTTACGCGCTTTTAGAGATGGCCAAAAAAAAGGGCCTGGAGAGTGTGTATGTGCACGTTGTTTTGGACGGCAGGGATGTGCCACCTCAAAGCGCTCTACTCTATTTGCAGGAGCTGGAGGAGAAGCTGCAGCAGATCGGCATAGGCAAGGTGGCCACGCTCTCCGGTCGCTATTTCGCCATGGACAGAGACAAACGCTGGGAGAGGGTGGAGAAGGCCTACCGCTGCCTCACAGACGGCGAGGGGCTAGAGGCCAAAACGGTCCAAGAAGCTGTGGAAAGCAGCTACAAGCGAGGCGAGAATGATGAATTCCTCCAGCCGACTTTAGTCGACAGAGAGGGACTGGTGCAGGACGGAGATAGCATCATCTTCTTCAATTTCCGGCCGGACAGAGCGCGTGAGATCACCAGGGCCTTCGTTGATAAGGATTTTAAGGGCTTTGCCGTGAAACCGATCCGGGTTTTTTACACCTGCATGACTCAGTACGACGCTAGCCTGAATGTGCCCATTGCCTTCCCTGCGCAAAACCACGAAGATACCCTCGGCCAGGTGATAAGTCGCGCCGGCCTCCTGCAACTGCGCATAGCCGAGACGGAGAAATATGCCCACGTAACTTACTTCTTTAACGGCGGAAAAGAAGATCCCAATCCAGGAGAAGACCGCTGCCTCATACAGTCTCCCAAGGTGGCCACCTACGACTTATTGCCAGAGATGAGCGCTTTTGAGGTCAGGGATGAGGTGATAGCACGCATCGACTCCGGCAAGTATGACCTCATCGTCCTCAATTTCGCCAATCCTGACATGGTGGGCCACACCGGCATATTTGATGCTGCCGTGAAAGCGGTCGAGGCGGTGGACGGCTGTGTGGGGGCAGTAGTGGATGAGATCCTCAAGAAGGGGGGCGCGGTCCTGCTCACCGCTGACCATGGCAATGCAGAAAAGATGAGAGATGAGGCTACCGGCCAGCCGCATACCGCTCACACCACGAACCCGGTGCCTTTCACGCTGATAATAAATGATGGCAAAGAGTACAGCCTGCGCGAGGACGGCATACTGGCAGATATAGCGCCCACGGCATTGCAGCTTTTGCATATCCCCCAACCGAAAGCGATGGGCGGAAAGACCCTCATCAGATAGGAAAACTTATGCAAAAAGCAGATCATTGTAGCAGATAGATTCAGCAGATCGAGAAGCAAATCAATGCAGCAGGTCCGAATATGCGCAAGAGAATAGCCCTATATCGCGAATACTTAGAAACTACCAAAGCCCATGAGATAGCCCGGCGTCTCTTCGTCATGAATGCCTTTGACGGGGCTCTTACTATCATGGGTGTGGTGATCGGAGCGCACTTCTCAGGGGTTACTGATGCTCATATTATCATTACGGCAGGCATTGCAGGCAGCGTGGCCATGGGCATATCCGGATTCAGCGGCGCCTATCTAGCAGAGAGGGCCGAGCGCAAGCGAGACATGAAGAAGCTGGAGATAGCCATGCTCAAAAATCTGGATGATACCCATTATGCCAGGGCTACGAAATTCGCATCTATCATAGTTGCCGTAGTGGACGGCATAAGCCCGGCCCTGAGCGCCGCAATTCTTGTCATGCCCTATTTCTTTGTGCCAGAAATCAGCATGCAATGGGCCTTTTATGCCTCACTTGTCCTGGGCCTGGCGATTCTATTTACTCTGGGGGTATTCCTGGCTAAAATCAGCGATGAACGGCCGATAATCTCCGGCATCCAGATGATACTGGTAGGCATAGCCACCATAATCATTGTCGGCCTGGTGGCTAGATAACCGGCATTTTTGCGTGTATTAAAAATGCGGTCTACGCCATAAGGTCTAAGCCATAAGCATCAATTCCAGGAATTCGCTATTAGTGGACAAACATGGGGCCTGATAGCTTTTGTTTCGTTCAAAAGTCTATTGGCGCAAAGATCGCATGCAGGCCTTGAGGAAATTGTTGAAAGTGTCACAGAAATATGGCAGAAAAAGGAGCAAGCTCAATTGCCCTGTGGAGAACGATGAATGCATTTACTGGAAGAGCCAGGAGGACGACTTTCTTGGGTATTGCCTGCATCCCGAAGCCCGACCCGGTGAGCCATGTATTCTGAATATTGAAGACTATTGCCGTCTCAGGGATCCGCCAATGGTCAAGGTGCCAGCATCAGTCTATAAATGCGTGATCTGCGGCAATACTATGAGTTCAGATGAGTATGAGTCTGAGGGCTGCATTTTCTGTGGTGCCAATGCAAAGCCTCCGGTCTGCTCGGAATCTTATGATGTGCGCGACCGGGAGTGAAGAAGGCCCTGGCCTCGGGAGATGCTAAGCCAAAAGAAAGATCGTGCTCCGGGCAAAGAACAAGCAGCAGGTTGCCAGGAGAATGCTGTCAATCATAGCATAAGTTTTCACAAAGCATTTAATAGACCGGCAAGACAAATTAGAGCATATTTAAGAAGGGATAAAGATGCCAAACGAAATCCTCCAGCCCGATAAAGAGTACCTCATGGATCTGTTAAAAAAAATCATCAGCTTTAAGACCGTTGCCCCTCCGGGTAGCAATTATCAGGAGATAGTGGACTGGCTTGTCCCCATCTTCCGGGAGATGGGCTTTAAAGCGCAAAAGTTGACCATGCCCCAGGAGGTCTTTGCCGCCAAATGCACAGATAGCAGGCTGGTAGGCGATCGCTTCAATATGCGAGCCGATCTTTCTGTGGGAGCGGAAAAGACGCTTGTGATCTATGCCCACCTGGACGTGGTGCCCGCAGAAGGAAACTGGGAAACAGATCCTTTCCAGCTGGTGCAGAAGAACGGAAGAGTCTATGGCCGGGGTGTCTCCGACTGCAAGGGATCCATTGCGGCCCTGATCGCTGCTTTAAAGGCGCTATTGGAGAAAGGCAAGCCGAAGTACAATCTCTCTGTTCTCTTGACCACGGATGAGGAGGTGGGCGGCTACTCGGGCCTGTGTTATCTAACTGATAGGGGCCTGGTAAAAGGAGACCTCATGCTCTGCATGGACGGCTTTTGCGATGATGTGGTGATAGGCAGTAACGGTATCATAACCTGGGATGTGGTGGTGCATGGCAGATCCGCGCATAGCGGCTCCAGTTTCCTAGGCATCAATGCTGTGGAAAGATCGGTACCAGTCATGGAGGCACTCATGAGTCTCAAGAAGATCGTGCAGGCCAGGACATCGTCCCTTCCTGCCAGCACAGCTCTCGAAGCGGTGGGAAAGAAGAGCCTCATGCCTATGCTTAATATTACCATGATCAACGGGGGCATCAAGGAAAACATCGTGCCGGACAAATGCACCCTGCGCGGCGACCGGCGAGTGATACCGGAGGAGAGCATGGATGAGGCTATGGCGGAGATAGAAAGGACCCTCAAGCCCCTGGATGTCGAATACGATCTAAAGTTTTACCCCGGCTATCCGCCCATGAGCGTGAATCCGGATCACGAATGGGTGGCCGAGGTGAGAGAAGCGGTGCAAAGGGGCATGGGCTTTTTCCCACGCCTTTCTGGAGCGCAGGGAAGCCTCGATCAGGCCTATGCCACGGAGAAGACCGACATTCCTACCTGCGTCTTTGGGGTGGGCCGGCAGCTAGAGAGCAATATCCACGGCTTGAATGAGAATGTGCGCGTATCCGACCTGAACGGATTCGCGAGATTTATAATTGAACTCTTGCGAGCCTGAAGCAAACCGAGATGCAAGCCATCTGATACCATCCAAGACTTATCAGATCCAGAATAGAAAAGCATGAAAGTAATTTCAGTAGTTGGAACCAAGAAGACGGGCAAGACCACTCTGGTGGCCGCCCTGGTAGCCTCGCTGGCCAAACATGGTAAGGTGGGCACGATAAAGAACATGGCAACTCATCCCGTGGACCGGGGCGACACCAAGCGCCACTTCGATGCCGGAGCGGATGTGGTTGTTGGTCTAGGGGAGGCGAGGCTTGTAGTGAAGCGGGAGCGGGGGGACTTGGATTCCGCTCTTGCTGAACTGGAGGCAGAGGGGGTGGACTATGCCGTGGTAGAGGGCTTCAAGCATAGCGGTCTGCCCAAGATCGTCATGGCGGATATCGAGGCGACAAATGTTGTGCGACGGGTGATGCTTGCTGAGGTGGATGAGGCGCTGGTGGAGGATTTAACAGAGATAGTCAGGGGGATGGAGGACTACGGGGCTGAGAAATTATGATGATTTAAAATGAGTTTGGGATTGAGTTGCTCAGATTGCCTAATCCCTTGGACAGAAAACTTAAACATGAGAAACTACATCCCACATTTCGTAGGAGATGAAAATTAAATGGCTGATTGCGAACTATGTACCCGTGCTCGACCACTGCTCTTTCCCATAAAGGCTCCCGTTCATAACCTTAGCTATCCTGAGGGCGCATACAAGGGCGTATGCGATATATGTCTGGAGCACCTGGAGAAGGGCTGGCAGGAGCGCTTTGGGCCGAAACCCGAGGCCAAGAAGTAAAATAATAATATCATTATCCGCGAAAATCTCAAAAACATTTTTTGCACAATCGCGCAGAGCTTGCGAAATAGCTTAGGCTCTAGCGCAGGATATCGATCATGAGGATGCAAAAAGAGGAGAAGATAGTAGTTGTGCTGTTCCTCATGGCCCTCGGATCTCTGGCCGTGGCTTTTTGGGCCTTCGCTCCCGAAGATGGCGGGCGGGAGAGTTCTTCTGATTCTATGTCACAAAAGGACGCCGGCCCTTCCCTAGAAGGACTGGTTTTGGAGATAAAGCCCACCAAGAGCGGAGGCAACCTGCTCCTCAAGCTGGACTCTACACCGCTTCCGATTTTCATTCCTGCCAGCGCGGGTGCGAAGGAGCTTCAAGCTCGGATTCAAGCCGGCGATCGGGTAAGGATCAGAGGGACCGTCTCTGTCTACCAAGGCAAAGAGGAGCTTTCTGTTTCCAGGCAGGCAGATGTCCAGGTGCTGACGGCATGAAAAGCACAAAGCAGATGGTTTTTATGATAGCCAATCAGATACCCTAAGTGGAGGAAAGGATTTGAAGGCACTCGTTTTCGGTGGCACTGGCAGGATCGGTTCGGCTGTGGCCAGGGACCTGGTCAGTTATGGCGGAGCGGAGGCGGTGGGCATCGTGGGCAGAAGCCGCCCTTCCCTGGATAGGGCCCAGCAATGGATCGGCAGCGAGAAAGTTGTTACTCATGTCTTGGACATTGCTGACGCCAGAAAAGCACGAGCGCTGATGCAGGAGTACGATGTGGGCATCATTGCTCTTCCTGATAGAAGGGGCAGCTACAAAATCATTGAGACGGCCATCGGTGCGGGCTTGGATGTGGTGGACATCCTGGAAGAGTACCACAGAAGGCCGGACCCTTACGAAACGGAAGGGCTGGAGGTGCCTGCGGGAATGAGCCTGGACGAGTACGGCGAGTCCCTGCACAAAAGAGCACTGGACGGCGGCGTCACCCTTATTGACGGCATGGGCTTTGCTCCTGGCCTTTCTAATGTGACTTTAGCGGAAGGGATTAGGAAGGTGCAGGCTACCTCGGCAGTGGCACGTGTGGGGGGGATACCCAGCCGGGAGGCGGCAGCACGCCATCCTCTGCAGTACATGATCACCTGGTCATTTGAGCATGTGCTGCGCGAGTACATGATTGACGTCCGTACTATCCAGAATGGAAAAATCACCGAGGTAAAAGCCACCTCAGGCAGGGAGAGTTTTCGTTTTCTTGAGTGTGAACAGGACGAGGAGCTTGAGTGTGCCATCACTCCGGGGATGCCTAGCTTTCTTTACACCCGCAGCTGCTTAAAGAGCTTCTCGGAAAAGACAGTTCGCTGGCCAGGGCACTGGCAGGCCATTGATACCCTCAAAGAATGCGGCCTTCTGGAGACAGAGACTGTGAACTTCTCAGGCGAGGCGGTCTCGCCCAGAGACTTCTTTCTCAGCCTCATAGAGCCGAGGCTGCGACCTCTTCCGGGGGATGAGGACGTCTGCGTCATGTGGAATACTGCCTGGGGAAACGAGAAGAAGGCTGACTGTTTCATGTGGGCAGGTGCGGATAGTGGCAGTGGCATCTCGGCCATGGCCAGGGTGACCGGCTCCTCTGCGGCCGTGGCAGCCAGGCTGCTCGCGAAAGGAGAAATCAAGGAAAAAGGCATCGTAGCTCCGGAAGATGCCATAAAAGATGACGCCTACGGCATTTTCATGCAGGAGCTGGAGAAGAGAGGGATAGTCGTAGTGGAAACGATAAAATGAGGATTATAACCCTTCTCACCGACTTCGGCTCCTTTTATCCGGCCCAAATGAAGGGCGTAATTCTCTCCCGGCTCGCAGAAAAAGCCCAGGAAATATCCTTCGTGGACATCACCCACGACATCCCTCCCCAGGATGTATGCGCCGGTGCCTTTGCCCTGCTCTCCAGTGCCCATTACTTTCCGCCCGGAACCATCCACATTGCGGTTGTTGATCCCGGCGTGGGCACGGACAGGCTCGGCCTGGTAGTGGAGAGCGGCGGACAGCTCTTCGTGGGACCGGACAACGGTCTTCTCCTGCCAGCGGCACGCAGTTTGGGCATACCAGGCAATCCACCCCAAGCCTACAAGATCGCCGCTTCTCTTGAGGGGCTGGGCTTGGGCCCGGCCTCCAATACTTTCCACGGCCGGGACATCTTCGCTCCGGTCGCCGCCCTCCTGGCGTCGGGCAAAAGTCCTGCGAGTATCGGCCCTCGGATCAGGCCTAAAGACCTGAACTTTGGAGTGGCGAAGAAGACCGATCGAGGAATTGAGGCCACGGTTATCTATGTGGATAGGTTCGGCAACCTTATCCTGAATATGCGAAAGGTGCCGGCCTTCCAGGTGAGACTGAAGGGGATTAAGCTGAAGCGTGTCAGAACCTATGCCCAGGCACGCAGGATCGAACCGCTTATAACTCATGGAAGCCATGGCTTTGCAGAAATTGCGGTCAACCAGGGAAATGCCGCTGAGGCGTTCTGCCTCAAGGCCGGGGACCGCATCGAGCTGGAGGAGATTTGAGTTGTTCGGAATTGAGTTTGTGCCCGATGAATCGGTCTTGAAGATCGGCTATATGGCAAAGCTGGCAGAGGAAGCCGGATTTCAGAATATCTGGATCACAGATCATTATAATAATAGAGATGTCTGGACCACCTTAGCCGTGCTGTCGATGATGACCAATAAAATCAATCTGGGAACGGGCGTTACCAATCCCTACACCAGGAATGCAGCCGTCACCGCTTCGTCCATTGCCTCCATAAACGAGCTGTCTGGTGGGCGGGCAATCCTCGGAATCGGTCCTGGCGATAAAGCCACCTTCGAGAAGATGGGGATCGACTGGGACAAGCCCCTCTCCCGTGTCAAGGAATCGGTCATGGCCATCCGGGCTTTTCTGGCAAAGGAACAGGTGAACCAGGCGGGCTTTAAGGGCGCACAGATGGCCTTTGCCACCAGCAAAATCCCTATTTACATCGGCGCACAGGGGCCGAAGATGCTGGAGTTGGCCGGCGCCATTGCCGATGGCGTGCTCATCAATGCTTCTCATCCGGATGACTTTAAGTTCGCCGTGCCCATGATCAGGCAGGGAGCGGAAAAGGCAGGCAGAAAGCCGGAGGATGTAGAGGTCTGCGCCTATGCCAGCTTCAGCGCCGACAAGGACCCGGCCAAGGCCGTCAATGCCTCCAAGATCGTGGTGGCTTTTATCGTGGCCGGCTCGCCCGAGAACGTTTTGGAGAGGCACGGAATCGGAATGGATGAGGCAAAGGCAATCTCCGAGGCCATTGCCAAATACGACTTCAAATCGGCCATGGCGGCTGTGACGGCAAAGATGACAGAGGCCTTCTCCGTCTCCGGTGCGCCGGTGGACTGCCGGGCCCGGGTAGATGAGCTTCTCAAGACCGGCGTCACCCAGATTGTGGTGGGCTCGCCCATCGGTCCCAACAAAGAGAGAGCCATCAAGCTGATTGGAAAACAGGTCATTGGCAAGTAGGTCATTTAGGAAAATAAGGGATTTGAAGATCATGCGTGGGCTCTACATTGGGCGCTTCCAGCCCTATCACCTCGGGCATCAGGCGGTCCTGGAGAAGATTGCCGAAGAGGTAGAAGAGATAGTAATTGTAATCGGCAGCGCCCAGGAGAGCCATACATCCGAAAATCCTTTCACCGGTGGCGAGAGGGTGGAGATGATCTATGCGGCTTTAAGCGAAAGCCATCTGAGGGAGCGCTGCTACGTCACGCCTTTGCAGGATATTAAAAGGAACTCCGTTTGGGTCTCACATCTCCAATCCATGGCTCCAAGCTTTGATGTGGTTTATTCTAACAATCCACTGGTGGTCCAGCTCGTAACAGAGGCAGGCATTCAGATAAGAAAGCCGCCCATGTACCAGAGAGAATTCTACTCTGGGACGGCTATCAGGAAGCTGATGAGGGAGAACGGCGCCTGGGCCCGGCTGGTGCCAGATGCGGTGGCCAGGTTCATTGAGGAGAAAGGCGGTGTAGGGCGCCTGATTTCTGTGTCCAAGAGCGACAGCTCCCAGCAGCCGCCGGGGAATAGCTTTTAGCATTTGTCTTTTTGCATGTTTTCGGGTTTATCTCTGATGTCAAAGTCGAATGAAGATTTGCCGGCTACGAGAGAGCGGGATCAAACTCGCTTTGCGTATCGTTCTTGATCATAGCATAGCCCGCCTCGACGATAATTTTATTGAAGCATTTATTACATCGGGAGCGCGGAGGGTCACGAATACCCCGACCTTCAGGTCGGGGATGAAGTGAACCCTCGCATGTTCTTTCTGCTCTTCTAAATCAATAAAACAAATCGTGCAGATCAATGGAATCTGAGCAACGAAGA
>DATLBD010000034.1:0-15301 GCA_035527135.1 Methanothrix sp.
GCGCCTCCAGCGCCGTTGCAGGCGTGCGGGGGTTTTGCGCAGCCGTGACACGCACATCCATGATCCTGTCAGCAGAGAGGTAGATGAGCAGATCCTCCGGCGTTGAAGGATTCGTGGCAATATTGTTTCGGACCTCCCAGAACACATCCTTGACCATCTTGCTCATCGTTTCCACAGAGAGAAGAGGATTGGTGGCCGCAGCCGCACGAACGTGCTCGTCAGAGTCGCGGGCCAGAAAGGCCAGGGTCTGGGCATTGATGCATGCGCTCTTGGCCGCCGCCTCCTTTACAAGATAGCGATTTTTCTGCAGGGTGCTGTCGTAGTCCACCATCTCATCTGCCGCCAGCATCTCTATAATATCGCTTGTGGCGCGGCTGTTCAAAGCCACCGCCGACCTCACGAAGCCTGAGCTGTCCTCAGCTAGCCGGGCCAGCGTGGGCGCTGATGCGCGGGCATTGCCAGCCACCGCTTCTCTTACCCATTGCACTTTGTCCAGAGATAAGACGTCCAGGATCTTCTCAGGAGTATCGGCGCTCCAGGCCACCTTTCTCCTCACATGCCAGTCCCAGGCGCGAGAAAGCTCTTCCGGATCGTCCGGTCCTTTGTTGTCCTCAGTGAGCGTGCTCATCTTCGCGCCTCTCTAATCCTGAGCCTATTCTTCAATTCTGTAGCAGGTAAAGCCATAAACCTCTTCCAAGAGTGCCTTTGTCTTTCGCTCGTCATGCCGCTCCAGCCTTCTCTCTACCACCGGTAGGTCGATGCCAGGGACGATCTGGCGAATGATGCTCTCCTCCCCCGATAGCACGGCATACTTGAGGAGGGTTTTATACTTGCCCATCAGGGCTGCCAGTTTTTGTGACGCAAGATCGACGTGGCTCTTGATATCCTCCTCACGCAGCCTCTCAAACCTCTTCTGGCTCCAGCCGCCTTTGGAGTGCTTCCCCATTACCTGGCTTTGCACCAGCTCCTCCACCTCAAAGCCCTCCCGAGAAAGAGCCACCCCCAGGAAGGTATCCCCGGCATGGGCCAGGGCGACCAACACCGGAGTGTCCATCATCTCCCCCAAGGGGTCAAGTGCAAAGGCGCTGCCTTCCCGAAAATAGCTCTCTTGGATGGGAAAAGGCGGAATGAGAAGCAGCGAGAAAAGCTGAGGACTATGCAGGATTATCCCGCCCCGCTGAGATTTAATGGCGCGAGCGGCTTTTTTAAATTGCGGAGGAAGCACGCCGTCTTCTGGAAAGGGATCTGGATAAAAGGCAACCAGGAGATCGTCTTTAGGAGAACGGCAGGCTTTGAGCCTTTCCATGAGCATATCCATCTCCCGAAGGCTCAGCTTTCTAGCCTTTGGCTTTTGCTCCACACTGCACTCCGCAGCAGCGTGCGCTGGTGCGGGAAGGGCGGCAGCAGCCTTTTGCTCGGCGATTTTGAGGGCTAAATTGGCCTCCTGGTTAGCGCTGGAAAGCCTGCGAATCTTCTCCTCCCGCTTCTCTAAAGTGCGCAGGAGTTCCTCTTTTTCGCCCTCCAGCTTGGTCAGGGAAGCCTGCAGCTCCAAAATGCGATCTTCCAGCTTCTTTTTGCCGAAGAGGTCTACCAATGTCGCGTCCTCCTAATTTTCTCGGTCTCCTCTGACTTCAACGCAGGGGCAGAAATCATTCAAGAGATACTCTGATGTCTGCCTGCTTTAAATATGCTTTTCAGGATCTGCACAGGATTAAATATAGCAAAAGGCATTGTTTAAACCGGATGAGAACATTTCGTTATAAAATTCAGATCAGGCCGGAGACAGACGGAACATACACCGTGATCGTCCCAGCTCTTCCCGGATGCTTGACCTTCGGCGACAACATTGAGGAGGCGATTGAGATGGCAAAAGAGGCCATCGAGTTGTATATCGAAAGCCTTGCGGCCAGAGGCAAAGAAATCCCCCTTGAAGAAGATCGGATCGAAACTACAATAACAGTAAAAGCCAAATCCTAAGTTACCAGTCATATCCCCGGAGAAGCTTGCCAGAGCCCTGGAAAAGAAAGGGTTCGTCTTGGACCGCATCAGGGGCAGTCATCATGCTTATTACCATCCAGATCTCGATATCACAGTTACGATTCCATTCCACAAAAAAGAGGTAGGCAAAGGATTGCTTATCGAGATCATAAAACAGGCAGGCATAACACGAGAAGAACTATTGGATCTGTTGTAGATAGATCGCGCCTATATTGCCCTTATTTTAAGAATTATAATTATCGCACAAACTTCTCGATCAGGTCCAGCGACGTCGTCTCCAGGCCACACTCCTGCAGATGATGGGCCAGCAAGCTCGCCCTCTCGCCTTTGGGATGGTAGACCAGGATCTCCTGGGGCGAGACTTGCTCAATCATCTTCATCAGGCCGCGAAAGTCCAGGTGATCGCTCAGTTGAATGGTGGGGTAAGAGCTGTCCCTTCTTCCCGTGAGGAAATACTTGTTCCAGCCCCGCACCTGGTGCAAATTCCAGGGCGTGACCACATTGGACACTCCGCCGTTCACCTCAGTGAGCGGCCCTGCGGCATCTTTCATCAGCTCTCGCGTGAGAATCAGGCTTTTCTCATCCATGCCGATCTCATCCTTGTAGCCCATGGCCCTCATGAGAGCCACCGCCCGCTGGGCTTTGCCGAAGGCGTAGGCACCAAAGCTTGCCCCGGACTCTAAAGCCTCAGAAAAGCCGGCCAGGTCGTCCTCAAAGATACAGGAGGGATCATAGGGATCTCCGTAGTTGGCTTCAGTGACCAGAAAATCGCATTTTGGCAGATGACTGTAGTCTTTTACATCCCCGGTTACCAGCACCCTTTCACCCGTCTCCGTTTGCCAGGAGAAAGCAGTCGAGCCAATGGTGTGGCCGGTAGTATGCGTTTCCACTTTCACGCCATCAACAACAATGCTCTGCCCTACCTCAAAGGTGCGGCCTTTATACTCCCGCTCATAGCGAATCTCCAAAGCGCGTGCCGTCTGTACGGAGGCGATAGCCTGGGGCGAGAGCATAGCCGATTTGCCGTAGTGATCACTGTGGGCATGAGTGATGAGATAGGCATCCGGCTGCACGCAGGCTTTAGGAGCACGACTGGTATCTATGGAGAAGTGGTGAGAGTCGAAACGAAGGGAGAGATGAGGCGCACAGCCTCCCCTACTGTTGATCCTCCGCACCGCCTCCAGGCAATAGTCCCCACCTGCCATTTTCTCCCAATCTCCCCTTTCTACTCCTCTTTTTCTTTTTTTCTCTTTTTTGTCTCACTTCAGGGCGTGGTTGATGGCTTTTATCAGCTCTTCTTTGGAAGTGACGCCCATCCACTTGGAGACTTCCACCCCGTCCTTCTCCAGGATAATGGTGGGCACGACCATGATGTTCTTCTCCACAGCCAGGTCGCCCTCCTTGTCCACATTGATCTTCTTAAATTCCACCTTATCGCTGAAATCCTTCTCAAGATCCTCGAAGATGGGGGTCTGCATCTTGCACGGTCCGCACCAATCCGCATAAAAGTCCATCAGAATGAGTTTAGCCATAACCTAAATCCTCTCCGTAATTATCCGCATCGCCCAGCTTCCCAGGCAAGAACTAGAGTAACCGATGCTCTTCCTGGTATATCAAATTATCAAATTATCCGATTGCCAAATTGCCAAATTATTAAACTATGTCGAATTTAACACCTATCTTAAATATCCTGAGAGTAGGCAAAACCAGCATCTTTCGTCCCGTCTTGATCCTGATCTCCTGCAATATTTCCTGGATCCTCTCCTCCGTGGCCGACACAGTGAACCACAGATTGTAGCCGCTCTCATTGGGGCGCAGATAGTTGTGCGAAACCTCAGTGTACTCATTAATTACCTGGGCCGCCCTATTCGCCTCTTCCTGAGACACCTCTAGAGCCGCCAATATTCCGCTCCGCCCCAATTTGCGCAGATCAAGAATCGGCCCGATCCTCCGCACCAGTCCCCCCTTCTGCAGCCCTGCCAGTCGCTCTATTACCTCTTCTTCCTCCAGCCCCAGGGCCAGACCCAAATCCAGGAAAGGCCGAACCGTTATGGGAAAGCCGTCTTGCACAGCGGACAGCAGCTTAAGGTCGATCTCATCCATAGCTAAACCTCCAGGAGGCAGGATGGATCGGCTTCCAGGAAATCTCCTGTCTCGGCATAAGCCCGCGCCCGGCAGCCTCCGCAAATAGAGGCATAGCTGCACCGCCCGCACTTTCCTTTGAGGGTCCGCTCTCGCAGCGCCCGAAGCTCAGGAGCATTCTCCCAGATCTCTATAAAATTCATCTCCCTGATGTTTCCAACCAGCAGGGGAAAATAGCCGCATGGATAGACATCGCCCTTTCGCGAGACGAAGACGAAGTTTCTGCCTGCCAGACAGCCCCCGGCACGACCCCTTCCGGGCCTGGCTATTCGAGCGTACTGCGGCGCACAGGTAACCTGCACCTCGAAAGGCCGCAGCGCTCGCTCCCGGTCGATCTCCAGGAGCAGCTCCTCTTGTCGCTCTGGCGAGATGAGATCCTCCTCCCGGCCCCGGCCCGTGGCCACCAGGAAAAAGAAGTGCAGGGCACGGGCCCCAATTCTCTGGGCCAGATCGAAGATGGCAGGGACATCAGACTCATTTCGGCTGGTGAGGGTATTGTTGATCTGAAAATCGACCTTGCCGCGCAGATTTTCTATTCCCTGCAAGGCCGCTTGAAAGCTACCCGGACCGCGGATCAGATCGTGCTTTTCCGGATCAGCCGAGTCCAGGCTGATGCTGACTCGCGAGATGCCGGAAGCTTTTATCTCATCTGCCACTTGCGGTGTTAAGGTCGTTCCATTACTGGCCAAAGAGACGCGCAGGCCCAGGGAAGTGGCATGGCGCGCTATCAGGAAGATATCGGGGCGCAGCAAGGGCTCACCGCCGCTTAAGATGAGCATGGGCTGCAAGGGTACAATGCTGTCTAAAAAGGAGAGCGCCTCCTTTGTGGAGAGCTCATCAGGATCGGGCCGAAAAGAGGCTGAGGCGCGGCAGTAGCCGCAAGATAGATTGCAGGCTGCCGTCACCTCCCAGGCTAATATCAACATCAAAGCAGGCCTTTCTTCACAAAGAGCTCAGCATTGAGAATGCTGGCACCAGCCGCGCCGCGCACGGTGTTGTGGCCAACGCAGATGAATCTGATTCCTGACCTGATCCTTCCCACAGATACGGACATGCCGTTACCGCGACCGCGGTCCAGCCTGGGCTGGGGTCGGTCAGGCTCATCCATGACAATGAGCGCCTTCTTGGGCGAGGTGGGCAGATCGGAGAGACCGGGGTCGAAGTCCAGCATGGCCTTCTTGACTTCCTCTGGTGTGGGATTATCCCTCATGGTCACCCAGATGGCTTCCGTGTGACCATCCATTACCGGCACGCGATGGCAGCTTGCGCTTACGGAGAATTCCGCGTTCACGATTTTTTCGCCATCAAAGCGGCCCAGAATCTTCTGAGGCTCAGTCTCCACCTTCTCTTCTTCGCCTCCGATATAGGGAAGGATGTTGCCGAGGATAGCCATGGAAGGTACACCATCGTAGCCAGCTCCGCTCACTGCCTGCATGGAAGCCAGGTGGACACTCTCGATTCCAAACTTCATGAGTGGTTTGAGTGCCAGTGTAAACATAATGGTAGTGCAGTTGGGATTGGTGGTGAGATATCCGTCCCAGCCCCGCTTCTCCCGTTGCACCTTTATCACATCCAAATGGTCAGCATTACACTCCGGTATAAGCAGTGGCACATCCTCAACCATGCGGTAGGAGCTGGTATTGCTAGCAACCGCACAACCTGCAGCCGCGAAGGCAGGCTCAACCGCCTTGGCATCTGCCGCTGGAAGCGCCGAGAAGACAATATCGGCATCAACCTCTCTTGGGTCTACCTTTACAACCGTCATCTCACCGATCTCTGTGGGCATCTCGCTCTCCAGACGCCACTTGGCTGCCTCGCTGTACTTCTTGCCAGCGCTCCTTTCAGATGCGGCGAGGCTTGTCAGCTCAAACCAGGGATGATTCTTTAATCCTTCAATGAAGCGCTGCCCCACGGCGCCAGTGGCACCTAAGACGCCCGCTTTAATCTTAGCCATTATCAATCACCTAAAGCTAGCTTTGGCCTTAGGGCTAGGGATGTATATATTTCTTGTCCGAAAGGAAACGAATAAAATCACGCAAAAATCACGCGAAAAACTGAAAATAGGATGTCAAACGCCCTGGTTTAAAAAATGATTAAGATTTTTTAGGATTATTACTCACCTACACAGGATTTTTTTTGGATGCCATAGCTTTTTGCAAATTCACGATTAACCTCGACCACTTCCTCATTGAAGTGCTTGAGGCTCTCTGGAACAGATCCCAGCGCATCGGCCTTCTCCTGCGAATCAACTAAAGCGCCATGCGGCACGAACTTGCCATCCGCCAGCTTGACGCCTATAACTGCCGCTGCGTGGCCGACAAAGCACTTCTTGCCTAAAGTTGAGGCATGAACCACGGAGTTGAAGCCCACAAAGCTCTCTTCTTCTATCTTTATCGGTCCGTGAATTACGGCCCCATGGGCGATGGATATCTTTTTTCCTAGCTGTATGGAGCTTCCCATCAGGCCGTGGAAGACAACGCCATCCTGGACGTTGCACTTATCGCCGATGATGATGGGATTGGCCTCATCCGCACGCAGGGATACGCACGGCCCCACGTAAACCTCCTCTCCAATGCGCACATCGCCTATAACCGTAGCTGATTCGTCCACGTAAGCCGTCGCTGCAACCGTGGGCATGCATTCATTGCTGTTCCATGATGTCTTGGGGTTGGCCTTAAGCATATTAGCACCACCTCTTTTGTTATTCTCCATTCACCTTAAAAGAGATTGCCATAAACGATGATTTGCAAATGGATGCATACTTTATTGTCGATCGCGACAGATAATTTCACCGAATCAAGGCAGCTTTTTTTGGACCGGCAGGAGAGGGGCCGAATACGAATGTAAATCGACCTAAGTATTTTTGCGATATGTGTAATATTATAACCTATAATCGCGATAATTGCCGCTAAATTTAAATATATGAGAGACGAAATTAGGTCGAAGCCATTGAATATTCCTTCAAGGGTGATGGAGGGGATAAGGAGGGATTTATGGAGCTAGATTCAAGTATTTTTTCGATGCTACCTATATTAATTGCAGTATTGAATAGGAACAATATAATATCTATAAAAAAAGGGTGTTAAACTTATGGCTGAAAATGTGTTTAAAGAGCCGCCCGGTGGGCGATGGTTTCTTATTGCTCTAGGCTTAATCATCAACTTATGTCTAGGCAGCGTTTACTCTTGGTCCGTCTTTGTGAAGCCGTTGACAAATCATTTTACTAGTCTAAACCAGACTGTGTCTGCAACTGATGTATTGCTGCCGTTTTCAATATTCCTTGCAACTTTCGCTATTGCCATGGTGTTTTCAGGAAAATACATCGAAAAGTATGGACCGCGAAAGATGGCCATGGCAGGAGGAATACTATGCGGTCTTGGTTGGCTGATGGCTTCGACAGCCAGCTCCGTGCAGATGCTTTACCCCACATACGGAATCATCGGTGGTTTGGGTGTAGGAATCGCATATGGCTGTCCCGTGGCCGTCGCTGCTAGATGGTTCCCAGATAAGCGCGGCCTCGCCGTAGGCCTAACTGTATTGGGCTTCGGATTCTCAGCCTTCTTTACCGCCAATATAGCGACCTATCTCATTGGAGCATATAGTGTGATGGAAACCTTCCGCTTCTTTGGAATTGGGTTCATCGTCATTATCGCCCTGTGTGCTATGCCTTTGACCTTCCCGCCCACTGGCTATAAACCGGCTGGCTGGACCCCACCTGCCCCCAAGGCCGGTGCCCATGTAACTTGCGATTTCAAACGCGAGCAGATGCTCAAGACAACGTCCTTCATAGGCCTGTGGTTATGCTACTTTATTGGATGTCTGGCCGGGCTGTTGGCTATCGGCATAGCCAAACCCGTGGGCGCGGAGGTAATTCTGATTGAGACCAGCTTGGGCTCTTTCCTGGTGGGCTTCTTCGCTATCTTCAACGGAGGCGGCAGGCCGATCTTCGGTACGCTCACCGACAAGCTCACTCCCAGGAACGCGGCCATGGTTTCCTTCGTGGCTATCGCCGTGGCATGTTTGATGATGATAACTATGGCAGGACCTGGTGCAACCACGGTTTACATTATCGCCTTTGCCATCCTCTGGATGTGTCTGGGCGGCTGGCTGGCCATAGCGCCCACAGCTACAGCGACCTTCTTTGGCACTTGTGACTATCCCAGAAACTACGGCGTGGTCTTCCTGGCTTATGGTGCAGGAGCCATCGTGGGGCCGCAGCTGGCTGGGGCCATCAGAACTGCCTCAGGAAGCTATATGGGAGTATTCCCCTATGTAGTCGGACTGGCTGTATTAGGCTTTATCATAGCATTCGTAATGATGAAGCCACCAAAGGCACCAACTTAAATATTTTTTTAATTAATTCCTTTTTTTCTAATCGACTTCTCAGGAGGACCTGTCCATAACATTTATTTGTTTAGAATATCATATTACATTGCACCTAAAATATTCTGAGGTGTGACCATGTCCGATGTAGAATATATGATGTTTTGCTGCAGAGATGTTGTGCCGACCTGTGGCTTTGAGGTAAAGGCCAAGACTGAGAAAGAACTGATGGAGCATATACAAGTCCATGCAGAGAGCGCTCATGGTTTGAAGGAGATCAAACCAAGCACAATGGAAAAGGTAAAAGCGGCGGTGAAACCAGTCACCGTGAAGGAATAATTGAGAAGGATTTAATATTTTTTGCAGAGCACAGGATCGTCAGCCACGTACAACAAGCACAGGCACACGTATATGGCTAGTGACTTTTCATTTAAGCTTGACCTGACCGCCTCAATGCAGGCCTTTGCAGCATCCATAAGTCAATTAATCCTCGAAATGGTTTTGCTTCTTTATGCCGACCCTTTCAAGAAATCTTAATCAATGTATTCCGAGAGCTTGGTCTGCGCTGCCAAGCACTTCTCGCCCGGTATCTCCACAGGATAAAGCCCCGTAAGACAGCCCATGCATAGGTTCTCCTTGGGGATGCCCACCGCATCCACCAGGCCCTTGTGGCTCACGTAGCCCAGGGAGTCTGCGTTTATCACAGCCTCCACCCCGGCTACAGTCTTGTAGGCGGCAATCAGCTCCTCGCGGCTGGCCATGTCGATGCCGAGATAGCAGGGCGCCATGATGGGCGGGCTACCTATGCGCACATGCACCTTTTCGGCCCCGGCCTTCCTGACCATGTCTACGATCCTCCGGCTGGTTGTGCCGCGCACGATGGAGTCGTCCACTAAGACCAGCTTATGCCCTTCGATGTTGGGCCGGATGGTATTCATCTTCAGGCGCACGGCGGCCTCTCGCATACCCTGATCAGGCATGATGAAGGTCCTGCCAATGTAGCGGTTCTTCATCAGGCACTCTCGATAACTTATCCCTGAGTGCTGGTGATAGCCTACGGCCAAAGTAATCCCTGAGTCGGGAATGGGCGTGACAGTATCCGCATCGGCCGGATGCTCGCGGGCTAGGTTAGCACCGATGTTCACCCTCACATCATAAATCAGGCGGCCGTCCATGATGCTATCCGGCCGAGCGAAGTAAATGTACTCGAATATGCAATGAGATGAATTGGGGAGGCGGGCCAGTTGATACGACTTCAGCTCGCCGTGCCTGATAACCACCAGCTCGCCAGGCTTGACATCGCGGATAAGCCTTCCACTCAGGGTATCTATGGCGACACTCTCCGAAGCCACCATAAAGCCAGAATCGATCTCGCCGATGCAAAGTGGCTTGATGCCGAGAGGGTCGCGCACGGCGAGGACCGTATCCCCCCACAAAAAGACGAGCGAGTAGGACCCCACGATCTTGCGCATCAAAGCACGCACTGCTTCCTGCAGATCATAGCGCAAGAGCTCTTTTACAAAAAGGTGCGCTATAACCTCGGTGTCCGAGGTAGAATAAAAGATGTCGCCTGCCTGCTCCAGTTGCTCCCGGAGCTGGCAGGAGTTCACCAGATTACCGTTATGGGCTATGGCAATAGCCCCATCTTTATATTTTACTAGCAGAGGCTGGCTGTTTTCTATGCACGATCGGCCTGAGGTCGGATACCTGACATGTCCGATGCCCACCTGACCACGCAGTAGCCCGATTTGCGCATCGTCGAAGACCTCGGAGACAAGGCCCATGCCCCGGTGGGTGCGTATGGCCTTGCCGTCATGCACTGAGATACCAGCTGCCTCCTGCCCCCGGTGCTGCAGGGCGTAGAGGGCATAGTAAATGGATTTAGCTACATTATTGCCCGTCTCATTGAAGGAAATACCGACAACGCCGCAGGCATCGTGCAACTTTGAACCTCTAATAATCCGCCTTTCTCATCCACTTGTGACTTCGCAGCTTTGCCGAATTGCCAAAGCCACATTGAACACATACTTTTCTCTTGAAATTGAACGATATGCTGCCACAGCGTCTGCATCGGATATGCGAACTCTTGTGGCGCTTGCCCATAGAAGGAGTACCTTTAGACAACTAGAACACCTCAAGGTGAAATATATACAACATTATCTCCGCGCACGATCACAGTACCAATTTTACGTGCGACCGCCCCTTCTGCCACTTCCTCAGTTTTTTCGAGCACGAGGTTCATGTGGATATCATAACCTTGCAGCTCTCCACGAAAGACCCTTCCGTCCTTTAGCTTGACTATGACAGGTCCATTCAGTGATTCATTCAGAATATCAAGCGGTCTCTGACCCATTAACCTCTCTCCAACGATGATAACCGCAAAAGGCTTCAAATTCCACACGTGCTCGTTGCATATTTAAACCTATCGGGATATCTCAAGAACATGAAGGTAAAATCCAGGCATCACCTCAAAGGGAGCGACGCCAGGAAGATAATCGCTAAGATCGAACCCTTCCTTGGCGATTCATCTCGCCTGCGCCGGGCATCGCTGGAGATGGCGATAAGCGATGAGGGGGTAGATCTCATTTTCATAGATGGCCGGCCTTTGATGATGATTGTGGAAGAGCAGCCCTTTTTTACCGTGCTGGGGGCCATTGAGCTTATGCCGACGAAGAGGCTGGTAGTTGTAGATGCGGGTGCGGTGCGCTTTGTCGTGAATGGCGCGGACATCATGAAGCCTGGCATAGTCTCTGCTGATCCGGAAATAGCCGTCGGCGATCTGGTGGTAATCATGGAGGTGAGGCATAAAAAACCTCTGGCCATAGGCCGGGCCCTGGTAGCCGGAACGGAGATGAAGGGCGAGGGAAAAGCAGTCAAATCTCTGCATCACGTGGGCGACGCCATCTGGAAAGGCCTGGAGGAATAAGATGGAAGAGATTGGAGAGATAATAGGCAAGGGATTTGGCGTCTGGAGGAGCAACTTAAACCTGTGCGTTCCATTCCTGCTCAGCATCTTTGTCTCCATGCTGATCTTTGTGCCCTTCCTAGCAGCCTTCTTTATGACCTCTATGCCCATGGAGAGCATGAATGTCACCACGGTTCAGAATGCGCAGGAAATGGAAGAACTGCTGGCCCAGATGCAAGAGGCTTTGGGTGATCTGCAGGGAGACCTGATCCTGCAGATCGCAGCACTCTTCCTCGCGCTGGTCGTGCTCTTGTCTTTAGTCAATGCATTCTTTACGGCGGGAGCCATCGGTATGGCCAGGCAGGCTCTAGATAAAGGAAAATCAGATATCGGCATCATGTGGTCTACCGGAAAGAGGCATTTCTTTAATATGTTCCTGGCAACCCTGCTGATGGGGCTTTTGACCCTAGCCGGCCTGATCTTCCTTCTGCCGGCCCTGGGACAAGATCTGCCGTCTCTGCAAGAGGATCCGCAGGCGATAGGCGTGCTGGCCGTGGGCATACTCCTGTTCATCCTCTATATCCTAGCCCTGTCTGTGATCCTGGTCGCAGCGCCTTACGCCCTGGTACTGGAAGGCCTGGGACCGGTGCAGGCCATCTTGACAGCCATAAGATTCGTCAGATATAACAAGTTTGATGTGGTAATCCTCTGGCTGGTGGTAGCAGCTTTGTCCATGGGCCTGCAGATGATCGGCGGCGCATTTTCCTCGGGAGAAGGTGCAGGAGGCGAGCCACTCTCAGCGATGACAGGGATAGTGAACCTGTTGGTTTTAGCGCCACTATCCAATGTCTGGTGGACAAGGCTTTATATGAATAGAAAAGGTATGCTCAAAGTCGATGAGGTGAAAGATCCTTGGTGAATTTTGCAAATTTAAGTTATGCAGATCTTATTTTGCGCTTCAGGCAGTATACGTTGATGCAACAGGCAGCCATTGCCGGTCTGTTCGTGCTCCTGATATACATCCCATATTCCTACTTCTTGCTGAAGTTGAACGTAGAAGAATCGATCATCATGGCGGTTTATTCTGCTCTGCTTTTCATCATAGTATACTATATCACATCGGCAATCATTACCAGGAAGAGCAAGAAGGTGGAAAAACAATCCATAGGACCGAAGAAGGGCCTTCGCAATAAGTGAGGCGCATTAAGTCAAGCGAGGCGGGCGAAGTGCGCCCATTTTAATCCTTTTTTAAAAGACGCTTTTAAGCCCTGCTTCTCAAAATTTCTCTTCTCTCTAAACTATCCCTAAAGTATAAGTCTGCAGCCGGATACAGTTTTCCTTTGAGGAGTGAAGATGGAGCTGAAAGTCATCGAGATGAAAATTCCTGAAGGAGCCAATCTGATTTTAGGGCAGAGCCACTTTATCAAGACCGCTGAGGATATCTATGAGGTCATGGCGGGCACTGTACCGGCTGCGAAGTATGCCGTCGCCTTCTCCGAGGCCAGCGGCGACTGCCTGGTGCGCACGGAGGGCAACGATGAGAGCCTGATCGAGGCTGCTAGGCAGAATTCGCTCTCCCTGGCCTGCGGTCATACCTTTGTGGTATTGATGAAGGGAGGGTTTCCCATCAACGTCCTCAACGCCATCAAGGCCGTGCAGGAGGTCTGCGGCATCTTCTGCGCCACAGCCAATCCCTTGCAAGTGGTCGTGGCCGAAACGGACCTGGGTCGGGGAATTATGGGAGTCATCGACGGCTTTTCGCCCAAGGGTGCAGAAAGCAAAGCTCAGGTCGAGGAGAGGCGCAAGCTGCTGAGGAGGTTTGGATATAAACTTTGATCTGGTGGTAAAAAACGGTCGGGTTTTCACCGCCAACGGCCAGATGAGCATAGACATCTGGATCAAGGATGGACGGATTGCGGCCCTGGGCGGAGCGCACCGAGCCGAGGATAGAATCGACGCCCGGGGAATGCTGGTCCTGCCTGGCGCCATCGATGCCCATGTCCACTTCCGTGATCCAGGGCCAAATTACAAAGAGGACTGGGCGAGCGGCTCGGCTTCAGCTGCCGCTGGGGGCGTCACTACGATCATCGACCAGCCCAACACAAATCCCCGGACACTGGATGCCCGCTCTTTTGCGCAGAAGCTGGATATAGCCAAACATCGCTCTCTAGTGGACTTCTGCCTCAATGGCGGTGCAGGAAATATCGAGGAGCTGGCAGCAGCCGGGGCTGCGGCCATAGGCGAGATCTTTTCCTATGAGCACAGCGATGAAAAGCTGCAGAAAATCCTGGGCGATGCAGAACGGGCGGGAATGCTGGCCTGCCTTCATGCCGAGGACGGATTGATCATAAAAGAGAAAACAGCCTCACTCCTGGACCGGCATGATCCCGAGGTCTACTCCCAGGCACGGCCTGCGGCAGCCGAGGCGGCGGCTATAGAGAAGGGCCTGACCGGGTCGCATCGTCTGCACATCTGCCACCTCAGCTCAGCTCAGGGGCTTGAAAGAGTGGCACAGGCCAAAAGTCAAGGGAAAAAGGTGACAAGTGAGGTGGCACCCCATCACCTCTTCCTCAATATTAAGGACTACAAAAAACAGGGCTCATACCTGAAGATGAATCCACCCCTGAGAAGACAGGCGGATAACGACGCCCTCTGGCAGGGCCTGCGCTCCGGCACGATCGATATTTTGGCCTCAGATCATGCACCACACCTGCCGGAGGAGAAGAGAGAGGACATCTGGGAGGCGCCAGCAGGGGTGCCGGGTGTGGAGACCATGCTGCCCCTGATGCTCTTTGCCGTGAAAAGGAACCTGATCACCCTGGAGAGGCTGGTGGACGCCATGACTACCAGACCAGCCCGCATCTTCGGCCTTGCCGACAAGGGCAGCATCGAGACTGGCAAGGATGCCGATCTGGTGATTGTGGATCCCAAGGCTATTTCGAAGATAAATGCCGATCGGCTGCACAGCCGCGCAGAGTGGACGCCCTTTCAGGGAAGAGATGCCATATTTCCTCAAATGACAATGGTTCGAGGCAAAGTGATCTACGATGGAGATTTGCCAGCTTCTCCAGGATATGGCCGCTTTTTAGGAAAGGAAAGGATAAAGCAAAAGGTTTTATGATGGCAAGGACATAATTTTGTGCATGAAATCAGATTCCTCAGGGAGCAGCGATCTGGAACGTGTGATCGGCAAGGCAGCCGTTGAGGCTGCCAGGATGTCCAGCCAGGCCAGCCAGGCAGCTAAGAAGATCCTGGGAGATGTGAGCAGCGAGATTAGCGAGGTCAGGAGCTACGATCTTGCCCCCATTGACCTCATAGAAACGGAAGATATGCTGATCGCCCTGGTAGCTCTGCCAGGAGCCAGTAAGGACAAGATCGATCTGCGGGTGACGGAGGACAGCCTCTACGTCGATGCCAAGATAGCAGTTCGAGAAGGAAAATATCTGCGCAGGGAGATGGGCACCTTAAACAAAAAACGAGAAATCAAGCTGCCCATAGAGATCAAACCGGAGCAGGTAAAAGCCAACTTCAAGGACGGCATCTTAGAAGTCTCTCTTCCCAAGCTAGTGGTCATAAACGCGCAGAGGGTGCAGGTAGAATAGTCCTAAAAAACCGAGTTCATCCCATATTAGCGTGAAAGGAATCAAGTCTGCGTACTACAGGATTTGTTTCCTCTTTTGCTTTTTCTTTTCTGGTGCCGGACAAGCCGTCAAGGACGTGCTACAAATAAGGCGAAATTGTGATAAATTACGTGTTTTTAAACAATAATAAAAACAATTGAAAAATAATAATACCGGAGTTTATAAAATCTTACCTCAATTCCATTTCCGTATGCTGTTTTTTCCTAGGGTCTAACTAGAAAGTAATTATGTTTAGAGTAATTTACTTTATTATAATTGTGATTTTTTGGTTTATTGATACACATTTGTTATA
>DATLBD010000035.1:0-17252 GCA_035527135.1 Methanothrix sp.
AGACGGTTCCTTTGAAACTGTCTTCTCATTTTTTATGCTCCACCACCTCGACGAGATCCCGAAAGGTTTGCTGGAATCCGGCGCGTCCTCCAAAAAGATGGTGGATTTGTGGCCGTGGAACCTATCGGACACCATCACGGCCCGGACTATTCGGGAGGCGATTGGGAACGAATCTTCAAAGAAGCGGGCTTTGGGGCGGAAGCGGAAGAAAGAGACTGGGCGCTGATAATCAGAGCCCATAAGAGCGATGAAAAAACGAAGGAATAAGGACCCTCGCTGTTTTGAATGGGAAAAACCGGCTGGTTAAGAATGCAGGGATAAGGTCACCATAAATCTCGGATGGCGGATACCTTGAGCCCGCAACTATGGTCTCGGCTATTGCAATCTCAGCCAAGAAGGGCGATTTTGCAGCATCCGGTCACAGAGGCAGGGATTGGGCTGCAGTGCTGGCTTGGGCCTCGGGATGCCAGCCGGTGGGAGTGGAGGAGCGGGATCGCTCCATCCTCTCCATTCAAGTCGAGGGAATTGCCGGGCTTCCTGCGTCAACGTCAAATATATTTTGCCTCATGTTTTGTCTAGCACCCAAGAGTTTCCCTCTTTTCGCCCTCACCACATCTTGTACCCCAGGTACCTCACCGCATAGATCAGCCCGATCACAATCACCGTCAGCCCGAAGACCTTGGTCACATACTTTCCGGCAGAGATGTACTTCTCGCCGATCTGCCCGCCCACGGCCCGGGAAAACGTTGCAATGGGAATGACCGGCACGCCGTGCCCGACGCCGAAGACGAAGAGCATCATGCCTCCCGCCAGGGGCGTTACATTCTGGGAGATGAGCCAGATGAGCACGGGAAAGACCAGAGAGACAGCACAGGGGGCCCAGCCCAGGGCAAAGAAGACGCCCAAAGCAAAAGCGCCGATGAAGGCCGAGTACTGGAAGAGACCCATAGAGAAGTGGACTAGCCGCTCCATGATGCCCTTTCTTTCGGGTGCAGACTCTCCTGGAAGGGCCTCAGAATGATCCCGGCCCAACGAGAGGCGGGAGCGCACCGGCTCGATTATCTCGCCGATGGGCTTGATGATATTGATGCCCAAAACAACCATCAGCAGCCCGGCAGCCAGATCGAAGAAGCGGGCCTGACGGATGAAGACGCCGATGTCCGAGAGGAACAGCCCCACTACGAAGAAGACGGCCGCCATGCCCAAAGTGAAGGCCACCCCGATCATGAACCCCTCCTTTGAGGCGGAGGTGCTCTTCCTCAGATATTCTTCCTTCCTGCGGGCGGTCATGACATAGGAGAACATGGCCAGGAGCAGGGCCACGGAACAGGGGGAAAGGGAGGTTACAATTCCCAGGGCAAACATGCCCAGATAATTTACACTCCGGCTCGATGCGATGCCTTTGAATCCGGAAGACTCACCCCGCTCTATGCTTTTCAGCTCGCTGTATAGAGTCCCAGCACTTTGAATGCCGTCTATCTCCCCCTTGCCAAGCTGATAGACGTGGTAGAGGCCGGCCACCTTTCCCTCTTTGTCGATCAGGATCAGGGTGGGATTGGCAAAGCCGCCTTCCAGAGTGGAGTAGTCGATGTACTTGCCTGTGAGAGGATAGGGCTCGAAGTCCTCGATCCAGGGCCAGGTTACATTGATGTTCCACCAGGCACCGGCCAGGGCTGGCCCGTCCTTGGAGTAGGGATTCTTGCGGACGTTGAGGGTTACGATTTTTATTCCTGGATCTTTCTTTGCGAGCAGGGAAAGCTGGCTGGTCTGAGCATTCAGGGCGTGCTCGCACTCCCTGCAGAGAGGATTTTCGATGTTGGTAATATGCAGGAGAACGGCCTCGCCCCGGTAGTCGCTGAGAGATATATCTTTCCCATCGAGGTCCACTGCCTTAAAATCAGGAGCTACTACCTCCTGAGATAGGCCAGCGGACGAGCATAAGAAGAAAATAGAAATTAAGATGACAAAAAGATTTAGTGACCCCGATGACAGGGATTTATTACATTTTATCGACATGGCAACGATCCCTTTATCGGAGGTCTGCCTTCAAGGATTCCAGTTAGCCGAGTTATCACTGTAGTGGCTTATGGCATCCTCCACATAATTCTTGACCCAGCCATCGCCCGTAACCTCATCTGTACTGTGCCAGACCGGCTCAACTTTTCCTTCTGAGTTGGGGGCCAAAGTTACCAGGACGGTTAAAGGCACATACATGGTGCCGCCGTTGGGATCATAGACTTGCAGGGCTTCCTCTGACCTGGAATCACTGCCTTCAGCACCTATATCGAAAAATGTGATCTGGCCATTGAATTCATCGGTTATATTCTGCACGGCTTTTGTCTGAGGCGTACAATAACTGCACGACTTGTGCACGTATATCAGCACAGGCTTGCTTTTGAGGGCATCTAAAACCCAGGATGGATGATTTACCTCGCCGTTGGCGCCCGAGGACTGATCAGGATATGCGGTCCACCAGTCATCATTTCCCGATCCCATAGAGTATTCGGCTCCCATGGCGCTAAAGCCGGATGCAAGAAGAATGGTCGTAATTAATGATGCTATGCAAACTGTTTTCGTAATTATGTCCATTGAATACACTCTCCACTTTGTTTGATATCCTTTCCCACACTCATTCCCAATGCAGATAGCACCGATAGCATCGCTATCTTGCCATTTGCTGGGCAAGCCCAATCTGCATATCGACATTATTGGATATAAGTCTTTCGACTTTATGATATCTAGAGCCATACATAAAAAATATATTGGTTTAAATCCTTTCAATCCAACTAGATTTCAGAGAGTAAATGCCTTCTCAATTGTTAATTTCATATCGCGTGTGGCGTAAACATTTGTATCTAAGTTATTATATGTAATTAAAGACAGATGTCGTACTTGAGTTAAGCCGTATGACGGGAAAATCTTTTATATCGAAAAAGCTTGATATGAATGCGAAAAGCCCTCCATTGGGGCGGATCAAGATGCATACAATTTAGAAGCTAATAACTCGGCAGATCTACATAGAAGACACAAAAAGGTGAATGACAAAAATGAGCACCGTGAAATGCGAAATATGCAATAGAGAAGTAGAGTCCCTCTTCATAGTAAGCCACAAAGAGCGAGGGAGAATAAGGATATGCGAGCTTTGTTTGAAGCAAGAAGCAAATAACCTTCTGGCTTCAAAAAGCTGCAGTTGCTGTTGAGAGAGGATCATTGCATGGCATGTGTTCCGGAAGAGGCCGTCAACAGGATGACGAGGCTGATTGGCGATGCCGACAAAGCCGAGTGCAAAGTCAATAAGCTGCGTTCCATAACAAGCAAGCTGGACGAGAAGGACATTGAGGTTGAGGCGGAAATATTCAAGGCCATGGCTGATCCCTGCCGCCTCAAGATCCTGTCGCTTCTGCGGGAAGGCGAGCTATGCGTCTGTGAGATCATGGTCGGCGTGGACCGACCTCAATCCAGCACGTCTCACCATCTATCCATTCTCAGGGATGCAGGTCTCATTAAAGAGCGCAAGGACGGAAGATGGTCCAGATACCGGCTATCCGAAGGTGCTGTGATTGAGATGCTCAATCTGGTTAAGCTTATGAAAGAGGTAAAAATATGACTAAATTTTATATTCTTGGATTTCTAATTCTAATATTATCTTTGATAGCTTTTTCTCCTGCGGTGGACGCAGGCTGCAGTTGCAGCGGTGGCACCTGGGATCCCAGTGCTTTCCTGAACTCTGAGCTGGGCACGGGCCAGCCCGTACAATCAGGCAGCGCCCAAGATAGCGCTGCGGGAAATTCAGGTAGCGTCACTGACAAGCCAATAGATCGGGTGGCATCTTTTCCTAACGGCAAGATCCTCAAGTCCATGAAGAGCGTTTCCAGTTCAGATGTCGTAATAGACGTGTCCAACGGAGGAAGCTATGCTACATCTCACATTAAAAAAGCCATTCACATTCCTACTAAAGACTTCCTTAACGGTGAAGGCAAACTAAATACCGATGAAGAACTTGCCAAAGTTCTGGGCGATTCCGGCGTTTCCATAGACAATTCCATAGTCCTCTATGGGAGCAAAGAGAGTTCTGGTGAGGCAGAATTTGCCTTCTTGGTGCTTCGCTACCTGGGACAAAAGGATGTGAAGCTTCTGGATGGAAGTCTGGCAGACTGGAAGGCTGCGGGCCTGCCCGAGGAAGTCTCGGAAAACAAGAAGCCTGCTGTAGAGTACAAGCCTGCAGTCATGCCGGAGTTAATGGCCGATTACGAGTACGTAAAGTCCGGCCAGGCCCAGATCATAGATGTCCGGCCCTTTGTGGAATTTGGCCAGGGCCGCATCCCAGGTTCTACCGCACTGGATCCATCCAATGTGATCAAAGGAGAGAAGATCAAAAAAGGAGATGATCTGAGCGGCATTTTCAGCAGGCTGGACAAAGACAAGCCGATTGTTGTCTATTCCGATGATTACAGCCGGTCCGCTCTGGTCTGGTATGCTCTGCAGCTTATGGGATACAACGCCAGCATCTACACCTGGGAGGACTGGAAGGTGCACGAGGCCACGGACGTGCAGGCTGGTACAGCTCCGGCCAGCGAAGACGCTGCCGCATCGAAGTACACCAAGCTGGGCACGACATGATCAAACTTTTAAAATTTTAATTTTTCAAGGGAGGGATTAACAGATGTCAAATGGAGTGAGCAAGGGCCTGGATTTTTTATCCCGATATCTTACGGTCTGGATCTTTGTAGCCATGTTCCTCGGCGTGGCCGCGGGCTATTATGCACCGGGCATTACCCAGTTTATTTTGAGCCTGCAGATCGGCACAACATCGATACCAATCGCCATCGGCCTGATTCTGATGATGTACCCGCCCCTGGCCAAGGTAAAATATGAAGAGCTGGGAAAGGTCTTCCAGGATAAAAAAGTCCTCAGCCTCTCCCTGATTCAGAACTGGATCGTAGGTCCCATTTTGATGTTTGCATTGGCGGTAATCTTCCTGCGAGACTCGCCTCATCTCATGTATGGCATAATCCTCATTGGTCTTGCCCGCTGCATCGCCATGGTCATCGTCTGGAATGAGCTGGCCTGCGGCTGCACCGAGTACTGCGCCGCTCTGGTGGGGCTCAACTCCGTATTCCAGGTGCTGTTCTATTCCGTTTACGCTTATGTTTTCATCACGCTGCTGCCGGCAGCTTTAGGCATAGCCCAGGGAACGCTGGTCAATGTAACAATTGTCCAGATTGCACAAAGCGTATTCATCTATCTGGGCATACCTTTTCTGGCAGGCATAATTACCCGATTCAGCCTGATTAGGGCCAACGGAAGAGTCTGGTACGAGAGGAATTTCATTCCCCGGATCTCGCCCCTCACTCTGATTGCCCTGCTCTTCACAATCGTGGTGATGTTCTCTTTGAAAGGCGACTACATAGTGCAGCTTCCTTTCGATGTGGTGAGAGTGGCTGTACCTTTGGCCATTTACTTCCTTTTAATGTTCTTTGTCAGCTTCTTCATGGCTTACAAACTGGGAGTAAACTATGAGAACACGGCCGCTCTGTCCTTCACTGCGGCCAGCAACAACTTCGAGCTGGCCATCGCCGTAGCGGTGGGCGTCTTTGGCATTGCCTCCCAGGAGGCTTTTGCCGCCGTGATTGGGCCGCTCATCGAGGTTCCGGTTTTAATTGGCCTGGTAAACGTGGCTCTAAAGCTGAAAGAGAGGTATTTTGCGGAGGATCGAGCGATGTGCGACAGCCAGGACTTTGAAACTTAGGATCCGTGACTTGTTTGCATCCGTGTCTCGGCGCGTAGTAGTATCTCATACGGAGCACGCCCTTGTCCTGTCTTTCATCTCATTTCTGCATTCGCCCTCGTCAGTAACAATACGTTCGATGCAGTCAGATGAAGCGCATATGTAGCAACCGACTCGGGCACCTTCACCTCCTCAGCACCCTGACCGTGACCTGACAAGCGATTGCGAACGGTCGGGACGCCTGCCTCAAGCGTGCTTTTTAGCGCAGTGAAATGCGATTGCATAAACGAGGGGATGAGTTCGTGTTCAAATACGATCTTGATCAGCCGATTAGCGGTATCGCCGACACTGAACTCCCATCCTCTTTGGGTGCAGATAGCTTTCATAGTGCTTTCGAATGCTTTGAGGCAGTCGTTCAAGCACTCTTTGTACTTCCCTGTCCTGTAGTGCGAATGGGCACTAAGAAACTCCGCGTTTGCGCCTTCATACATCGGATCGGATAGCATGCTCAGAGCTGGTCGGACAATTTCCTCATGGATAAGCTGAGAGTCCACTCTCATCATCATTCCAGATTCATACTGATAGCCAACTCCATGCTCTCGGAACCGTTGATTTAGTTCGTCGATGGCTTCATCGGGAGATAGTTTGCGGTTTTCGTAGAGGTGCTGTCTCCCTCGGACGACGCGGTCGATAACCCGAAAAGTCAGTTCCACAACGTCGATAGCTTTCTCGGTTTCTTGTGTTTGGAGAAAGAAGTTAACCACAGCATCGAAGTCGGGGTCGTTTTGGCCACCCAGACGGAAGACGCCGTACTCTCGGCAGAGTGCTTCATGGATAAATATAAAATTATTAATTGCCACCCTTGGTTGGTAAGTGACGAGATCGCCGAAAGCATCACGGATAATGTGTACAATCTGAACGCGCAATTCTACAGGGATGGTCTTGTACTGGTAGACATCGGGCACTTCGCCGCGGCTACGCTTCTGGCGTTTTGAGAATAGGTCAAATACTACCATATGTCCTCGTTATCGAACACTACTCATCACCGGCGGCTGAAAGCAGTCTCGTGGCTGCCTTAGTTGGGCTTTCTGCAAGTCCGTTGATCATTTCTAGCGCCACGTGTGCTGACAATAAAGACATTGTGGCTTGTGAACACAGAGGATCTCACCGCATTTCGGGCATCTCCACCGTTCTTTTTCGTTTCTGATGAAATGCCTTATGCCGAATTTTCTAATGTTCTCGAGATTGCCGATCATGCTCATGCCATACTTGGCTGCATACCGCTTATCCAAATGGTTCAGCCTGACGCAAGGGAAGCTGTCACAATCAAAGCAATACTTGACTTTCGCGTTCACTATCTTCTCACAGTTCTTGATTCGACATGCTAAGCAGGATTTCGATTTGAGGCTGTCGTCACCTCGGCAACCGGGGCATGGTTTCTTATCTCTTGTGAATGCGAGGCATAGAAGGCAATTCATTCCGCAGGGAGCGATCAGCTTTGTTCGAATCGAATTTGTCGTTGTCGATTTTATCGGCGTCATATCCGTATTCCTGCTAAGGTTTGCATGGGCGCTTCCGTTTTGAAGCCCAACGTCGCACATGAATCTCGGCGCGGCTGCGCGCCGTGGTGTTCCATGCGCTGGTTCGTCGTCTCCTGTCATTTCTGCCTGTAGGTTGCTCTGAACCGATGCACTGGCGGACTTTCGTTGTCCAGGTAATCCTCGAAATTAAGTTCGGCAAGACCCACATCCCTGAAGACTGCCATCTCCTGTCTTGTGAGAGGCCAGGGCATCATGCCCTCTGCCTCACCAAACTCTCGTCCTCTGGCGATCACAAGAAGTGTTCCATTTGGGGCGACGAAGCTCACCACTTGGCGTATGGCTTCTTCTCGGAGGCACGAAGGAAGAACTTGCAAAGTGTAAGACTCCAGCACGAAATCGAATCCTTTCGTCCATTCGTCTGGCGGCCTGAAAAGATCCGCTACGGCATAACACACTGAAGATTTCGGGAACCTTCGGCGACACCACGAGATGGCCGTCGGAGAGATGTCGAAGGCTGTTGTGTCAAACCCCCGACGAGAGAGTGCCTCAGCATCGTCACCCAAGCCGCAACCGATCTTGAGAGCCTTACGTCCTGAACCGGCCATGCTCTGCTGTTCAAGCCAACTCACGAGATTGGGATTGGGCGCCAAATCGGCCCACGGAATAATTGAGGAATCGCCTCTCGCCGTGGCGTATAAGACCTCAAACCAGCCCATTGGGTCTCCGTTTGCGATGTGTCGCTGGGCCAATTCTCTGGCTGTTGCTCTATCTTGGTCAGTCATCTTGTCTTCCACCGAAACGCGGTAATCAGTCGTGAGTGTAACGAGTCGGCTGGATCATGTTGTTTAGGGCTTAATTGCAGATGCAGACACCCTATTCCAATAGAAATAATCATAAGCATACGGATCTTTCCTCAAATCATTCCGGTGGATTGGGTGGTTCGACTTTTTGATAATCATTAAGGCAATCACCGATGTTCATTTAATTTTTTGGAGAATATAAAGGCACGCTTCTCAAATCCCATTCTTTCATACCGAGCATATGCATGTAATCGGTGAAAAGCTGAATCCAATTCTATCCTCCTGCATCCTGCCTTTCTTCCAGCAAAATAATCAAATCTAGAAATCATTATATATGAATAAATGGATTGGTTCTCATGTTGAATCAAAAATCACCATGGTAGGCTGTGTTGATGCTTGAAAGAGAACTGCCAATGATCCCGCACAAAATATTGCCCGTCACTCTGTCGGGAAGAGAGAACGAATCCTGCCAGGACAATAGCGCTTGCTGTGAAGCAGAAAAAACTCTGGTCAAGCTTTATGGAGACAGAAGCATTGCCAGAGAGCGATGTCTAAAGGTATGCACTCAAGTAGAACAGATAGATGAAGAAGAAATAACTACTGAGATAAAGGTCTTTAAAGCTGTAGCGGATGTGACCCGCCTTAAGATTCTCAAACTTCTGGCCGGAGGGGAGCTTTGCATTTGTGAGATAATGCTGGCTCTCAAAAAACCGCAGTCCTCTATATCTCATAATCTATCCATACTTGAGGACGCAGGCTTGATAAAAGAGAGAAAGCAGGGAAGATGGTGCCATTACAGGATCTCGGAAGGGGCAGTTATGGATATGGTCAACTTAGCCGGGCTGTTTAAGAGAAAATGATGCTTTGAAACTTAACTAGAATTGCCTCTAAAAGCAGTCCTTGCCCAAATTGCGCAGAAAAAAAAAAAGCAAGTTTCAAGATTGATTTGCGAATCGGGTGGACAATATGGTTGGAGGACAGGCAGATGTCAAGCTCGTGAGCAACGCCATGGCCAATGCCGCGAGAAGAAAGATAATGGCCATGTTGGTGGAAAAAGATAGAACAAGAGAAGAGATCGAGAAGGCATCAGGAGGCTCCATGCTCGATTATCATCTGCAGATGCTGCAGCAGGCAGGCTTGATCGAGATCAAGGAAAGTGCTGTGGTTCTGACCGATTTCGGAAAGAACTTCATGCAGACCAAGACCGAGAAGCCAGCGGAGACCAAAAAGGACCTGGCAGGTACCAAGCCTCTTGAGGTCGTCGATCTCAGGCAACTCCTGCCCTGCATAGCCGACAGCACAAAGTTCAGGATAATCGCCCGATTCCAGCCGCCTCTGGGCGGTGCCCTCAAACTCCTGGAGCCCCTATTTCCGAGGGCCAGGTACTCGGAGAAGATTGGAGCTCTCATCATCCAGAAGGGCAATATTCTCATCACCATCTATTCCACGGGCAATGTTACCATGACCATGATCAAGAGCAAGAGAGAGGCCCGTGAGACTCTGGAGAATTTGAAGAATACCATCAACGAGGCCATTATCAAAGGTGTGACTCCTGCCGCCCGAGAGAAGGTCAAAGTAGACCATACAGAGATCTACCAGTACCTTCCCAAAACCAATTGCCAGATATGTGGAGATCAGAGCTGCTACGCTTTCGCCATCAAGCTGGTAGGAAGGGAGACGACACTGGATAAATGCACTCCGCTGCTAGAGGCTAAATACACAACAAACCTGGAGCACCTCAGGGCATTGCTGGAATACCTCTGAAGAGTAGAGGCTCAAAAGACGCTGAGTATCATAAAGGCGCGGACTATTATGAAGACGCTGACAATCATCCTTACGGACGGGCCTTATATCTCGGAATATGCGGAGATGGCCTACAAAATTGCATCGGAGGCACTGAAAAGATCTCAAGTGAATATTTTTCTTTACCTGGATGCAGTGCATATTCCAAAGGCCGGCCAGAAGCCCTCTCTTTTTGAAAGTGCAGGCCAGCTATTCCAGGAATTAGCCGAGAGAGGAGCTGTGGTCAGGGCCTGTGCCAGGTGTGCTGCCGCCAGAGGCTATCTGGCAGAGGAGGATGGAATCTGTTCAGATTATTACCAGGGGATAAAGATCACGAGCCTCTACGATCTGGCTGAGATGCTGAAGAAGAGTGACAGGGTAATTGCCTTATCGAGATGAGATCAATCTTCTATCTGCTTGACAGCGCTCCTTATGGCAGCGAGAAGGCCTACGGCGTGCTCAATGCGACTGCAGTGAGCATAAAGATGGATGTGACAATTGGCCTTTATGCCGATGGCGTCTACCTCGTACTGGCAGACCAGGACAGCAAAGCTCTCGGAGTGCCGAATCTATCTGACATAATTTATGCCTATCCTGAAATTAAAGTCCTGGCTCACGAGCCCTCGGTGGCTGAGAGATGCCTTTTGAAGCAGGGTCTGATCGAGAGGGTGGAGCTTGCCGATGAGGACGTATTCATGGAGCAGGTCCGAACAGCGGATTGCGTCATCATGTTATGATAAGGTGAGGTATGAATAAAACTGAGATTTTTCTTCTGACCAAGCCGCCACATAGCGACCGTGCAAAGTTGTGCCTCCTTTTAATGGAGCATTCGCAAAATGCGGTTTTGTACCTGGCCGGGGACGGAGTTTATAACCTTCTCGAAGCTGCTTTCCGGAAAGCTCTGCAAAAGGAGAGAGTGCTGGCCTGCAAGGAGGACCTGGTGGCCAGAGGGGTGCTGGGAGAAAAGGGAGTGATTGTGCCTGAGAACTTTTATGAACTACTGGTAGAGGACATGATGTCAGAGGGCAGCAGGATTTATGCGTTTTAATCTATTTTATTAATTTTGATTTTCTTTGAATCAATCCCAGACTTCGATACTCTACACTCTTTGAAACCTTGATGATGTTTGTTTTGAAAGCCTGGCATCATCACCCGAAGGTCTGGGAGATCCAGTCTTTTAACTCGTCTCTGACCCTTCGGAAAGCCTCAAGCTGCTCTTCCTCCGATCCCTGAGCAGCGGCAGGGTCCTCAAAGCTCTTGTGAATGACCTCTCTGGCTTTAGGAGACTTGCTTGGAAGGTTCAGCTGTGTACTGCAGATGGGGCAGGCCTGTTTGGCCCGGTCGCAGACCGTGACCGCCAGGTCGAATGTTTTATCCTGAAATTCTTGAAAAGATTTGGAGCGCTGAGCGGAGATGTCGATGCCGATTTCCAACATGGCCCGCACAGCCCGAGGATCTACAGAGGTGGCCTCGACGCCGGCGCTGTAGGCCTCGTATCGATCTCTATACATGGCCCTCAAGAGGCCCTCGGCCATCTGGGAGCGAGCGGAGTTATGGGTGCAGAGAAAGAGAACTTTCTTCTTTTCTTGATTTCTTTCACTTAATGTCATCTTATGTCTTAATACTCATCATAATAAATCAGTATTTTGATTGCTTCTCTATCCGAGCTTAGCCTTTGAGCCCGTTTGTCTCTTCTTGGCCTGCCGCGAAGACCTGTAGGTGAGGGGCGTTTGGCCCCTCTTTTTTATGCTTTTTTTGTGTCTTTTAGTCGGCTCAGCCCTTGATCAGACCCTCGCCGCAGAACACCTGCCTGGCCTCCTCAAACGACATGTCGGATTGAGGAATTATGATATCCGAGGGTAAGATCTCCACCGGATCAAGGGGCTCTGCCAGCTCTTTAACGGTGGAAATCAAATTGACCAGATCCTTAGCATACTCTTTCTTGTTGCCCTGGGAGACATGATTTACAATTTGATTGTCTATCTTGTTTACTCTGTCCAACAGATTGTCGTCCAGCCGAAACTGCCCATCACCTAAAATCCTGATGATCATTTCTTTATCTCCTCCTTCATTTTGGCCAGCATATCATTGACACTGCTCTGCGCCTTTACTTTGGCCAGCTCCCGGTCCAGATCATTGCTGCCGGAGTAATCGGTTAAAGTTCCCGACTCGAGAAGCTCGTCTAAGGCTGCTGAGCGGGCCTTCATGTTCTCCGTTTTCTCCTCAGCTCTCTGAACGGCCATACCCACATCGGCCATCTCCTCGCTGATGCCCGTCACAGACTCAGTGATTTTTACCTGCGCATCTGCCGCAGAATACTGGGCTTTGATTGTCTCCTTCTTGGTGCGGAAGGACTCCACCTTGGTAGCCAGGCGGCTCTCGGCATCCATAAGCTTCTGCTGCTGATCGTTGAGGTCAGCGATCTGCTGGTCGAGCGTTGCCGACTGCGCCTGCAAAGCAGCCTTGTTCTCCAGGGCCTTTCGAGCCAGATCCTCGCGCCCCGCCTGCAATGCCTCTTTGGCCTGGCCGTCTAGCTTGTCCAGGTTCATCTGCAGCTTGGCCTTTTGCAGCTCGAGTCTCTTCTTTGAGGTGGTGACCTCGGCTACGCCTCTTTTTACATTTTGCAGGAGCTGGAGCTGCTTTTCGTAGGACACATCCAGGGTCTCCCTGGGGTCCTCGATCTTATCCATGATTTTGTTCATCTTTGCCTGCACAACTGTGCTCATCCGATCCAAGAAACCCATTTTAATTACTCCTTTGACTTTGATTAATGATTGATTCACAATTTATAAGATGCAAATTGCAGAATAGAAATGGTTTCGAAACTATTTATAGTCTGTTGGAAAGCAGATTTGCAGATTTGGATCTATTCCGGCTTTTCGCTCTTATCTTCCTCCGTTGCCCGCAAAAGCGCACTTTTACCTGCTATCCCGTATGCCTCGGCCAGCAGGGCGGCCAGATTGCTCTTGCCTATGGCAAATGGCGCATCACCCAGCCTCTTCAAGACGGCATTGTCCACCTCAGGGCCTCTTGGATTGATCTGCAGCAGATCCAGCTTGCTGCCTCTTTGCCAGAAGCAATCCAGGCATTCCTGCAAGGGCTTTGCTCTCTCCTGTGTCGAGAGAGCTGGAGAAGGAATGCTCCCTAGCTCCTCCTCCGCCCCGGCTGAGCGAATAGCCCGCAGATCTTCGATTATCTCCTCCTTGGCCCTTCCCCGCAGCTTGAAGATTAGAAAAGGGTCCCGATCGAACTCTTCTGCCAGAAGATAATAAACGGCAGCTATGTGCTTGCAGGGATTAGACCAGTCCGGGCAGGAGCAATCGGTCTTTAGATCCGCTCCCTTTTTTGGAAAGAGAGACACTCCTGATTCAGAAAAAGCCTCTTCGATATTTTGCGGCATCTCGCCGGAGAGCAGGCGGACTGAGAATACGGCCTTTGAAGCCATGGCCTGGGCTGCTTTCGCCCACTGGTCCTTTGATAGCGGTTTTAGCTTTATCGACACATCATAAGGATCGGGGAATGTGCCCTGTACCTTGGCCCGCACAATTCCCGGCTTGACATCAATGGAAATTACCTGCCCCTTTCGAGCATAAGATCTTCCCCGGGTGAGCCTGGCACCAAGGTTGAAGGACTCGAGAACCGCCACCCAGCGCTTGGACCACCATGTCTCTCCGATTGAGCCTCGCTTGCTCTTGGCCTTCAGGCCGTTCTTGACTGCTTTCGGCTCTGTCTTTTCGTAAAAGCTCCAGTAAGGGCTCATATTTCATCCCCACCGCTGCCTATTTCCCTTATTTCTTGCTGGCGCAAAGAGAGCATATCTCTAAGGGCTTCATTGGAAAGCTCAGTTAGCCAGGCTTCACCAGTCCCTATTACCGATTCCGCCAGAGCTTTCTTCTGCTCTATCATCTGGTCGATCCTCTCCTCTAAAGTGCCGAGGCAAACGAACTTGTGCACGAAGACATTCTTCTTCTGGCCTATGCGAAAGGCGCGATCAGTGGCCTGATTCTCTACAGCGGGATTCCACCAGCGATCAAAATGAAATACGTGGTTGGCGGCAGTAAGATTGAGGCCGAAGCCGCCTGCTTTCAAGGAGAGTATGAAGATGGGCGACCTGCCCTCCTGAAACCGGGCGATCATTTCATCTCTCTTTTTCCGGGATGTTTTCCCGTGCAAGAAGAGGGCCTCTACTCCCAGCTTTTCCTGGAGATGGTGTCTGAGCATGGCGCCCATTGCCGCAAACTGGGTAAAGATAAGAGATCTGTCTCCTACAGCTGCCGCCTCATAGAGCATCCCCTCCAGGCGGGAGAGCTTTCCCGATCGGCCATCCAGAGAGCTGGCATCCTGCAAGAAGAGGGCCGGGTGGTTGCAGATCTGCTTTAGCTTGGTAAGTGCGGCCAGAATCTGACCTCTTCGCTGTATGCCGTCCAGAGATTCTATGCGACCCAACATATCCTCGACCACGGCGGCATAAAGCGATG
The DNA here is from genome assembly GCA_035527135.1 of Methanothrix sp. Lineage (GTDB taxonomy): Archaea > Halobacteriota > Methanosarcinia > Methanotrichales > Methanotrichaceae > Methanothrix. The sequence continues at coordinate 14,330 of DATLBD010000035.1, forward strand.
CCTGCTCCGAAGTGAGGTTATAGTTTACCTTCATCTCCATCTTCTCGGGCAGGTCTTGGATCACAGTGGGATCAGTCTTGAGCCGGCGCAGGATAAAGGGCTGAATAATGGAGCGGAGAGACTCGGAACGGCCCTGGTTCCTGTATTTTTCAATGGGGAGAACGTAGCTCTTTCGGAAGGCTTCTGAAGAGCCCAGGTAGCCGGGATTGAGGAAGTCCATAATGGACCAAAGCTCTGAGAGCCTATTTTCCACAGGCGTTCCTGTGAGGGCGATTCTGTACTTTGCCGGGAGGCGCTTTATGGACTGGGTCTGCCTGGCGGAATGGTTCTTGATGCTCTGCGCCTCATCCAGGACCAAATGGCTCCAGGAGACGGCAGACAGATCCTCCTCGTCCCTGGCGGCCAGAGCATAAGTGGTGATGACTATATCCCGGCTTGTAGCCTCCTTCAAGAAGTCCTGGCCGGAGAGCCTGCTCGGGCCATGGTGCATCAGCACACGTAGGGATGGGGCAAAGCGCTCCACCTCTCTTTGCCAGTTGCCGGCCACGGATAAGGGACAGATGAGAAGAGCTGGTTTGGTCTCTTGCTGCACTTCATTTGCATCTTCTCTTTGCCGCAGAAGGAAAGCTATCAGCTCCACCGTCTTTCCCAGACCCATATCGTCCGCCAGACAGGCGCCCAGGCCCAGTCGGTGCAGGTACTCCAGCCAGGATACGCCCCGCAGCTGGTAAGGGCGCAGAGTGCCCTGCAGCTTTTGCGGGGGTGAGATCGGCTCCAAAGCAGCGCTGGGATGGGATAAGGCTTTGAGCATCTGCTCGATTTGGCCTGTCGCCGAGACGCCAAGGACGGGAAGAGTGGAATTCGCATCGGTCAGATTTTGGCTGGAGATATCAAGTCCAAGGCGCAGGGCCTCGGCCAGAGTCATCTCTTGATCCCTATTCTTCCGGAAGAAGGCAATGGCGGCCTCGATATCCTGGGAACGAAGCTCCATCCATTCACCTCTTATCTGGACCAAAGGCACCTTAAGGCGGGACAGCTCGGAAAACTCGGCCTCGCTAAGGACATCCTCACCCAGGGAGAGCTGCCAGTCGAACTTGACAAGAGAGTTAAGACCGAAGAAGGCAGGTCCTGCTTTAGCCTCTTTTTTTGCAGCATCTTTGAGATGAAGCTTAACGCCCAGGCGGCTGCTGGGACGCTGCCACCAGGAAGGCAGCAGCAACCCAAAACCATTCTGCTCCAACAGAGGAGACGCCTGCCGCAGGAATGAATACGCTTCTTCGGTCTGCATCTCCAGGCTGGTGGGGCGGGCTTTTTCCAGGCACTTTTCCAGGGGAGGAAAGAGCCGCACTGCTATGCCCAGGTCAGCTAAGAGCTGCTCTTGAGGATTTTTCAGCCTCTTTTTCAGGAAGGTGAGAGCTGAGGATCTCGTCCGCCAGATCTCTTCCGCGGAAACGAGCAGGCTTCTATCGTCTTTAGCCTGGATAAAGATGGCAAGCTTCCAGATCTCATCATCCCCGGCAGGGGCTTCAAGGCGAAGGCAAGTCCGGAAGGGCACATCAACTGCCGGAGGCCGAAGCTGACCTGTCCAGGAGTCCAGCTGGCAGGAGAAGGCGGAAAGTTCGCTGGCGGAGGCCTTGAGGGCTGCTTCTCCCGGCCCCGCGGATAGGGCCTTCACAAATTGCTGGGGCAGGGCAGGTGCTTTGGCACGGCGGCCCCGGCGAGTGGGAAGGAGGCTTGTCTCTTTTAGGCTGCTACGCACCAGGAAGTCCACAGTGCTATTTATGAAGCTATTAACCAGGTCATGTGGCTGGGATGTTTCTCCTTTGGAAGGCGAAAAGCTAAGGCAGCTTGGGGGAATGGACTCGAAGAATACCTTCACTCGCATCTCATCGTTCTCATCGATCACTGCCTTCCAGAGAGCACGATCCCCTTGCAGAGCGGGCACGAATTGCTGTCTGGATACAAGCTCCAAAGAGAAGAGGGCCAGCTCTGACCAGAAAAGCATAGAGTCGGCATGAACTGTGCCAGGAGGCGGATGGAGGGGCATATCCAGGAGAAGATCGACGGCAGTGCCGGAATCGAAAGCCAAAGCCGGGACGGTGCATTCGATAAGAGAGGCTGGCTTTTCAGGGACATAATCCTCTCGCAGGAGCCAGGGAGAGGGAAGAGGTTCAGATTTGGCGGAGGGAAGGCGGATTTTCAGCGTCTGCGCTCTGCCTACGTACGATGGGAAAATTTGGAAAAGGCGATCCGATAGGTAGCTCTCTAGCAGGGCGAAGGGGTGGGGCCGGGGATGCTTCTCCTTTCCATTATCAGGGCCGCTGGAAGAGGAGAGTGGCAAATCGGATGACTCGGCCCAGATGAAGAAGGTCTCTGAATCTGAATCCCAGAGGGAGTGAAAGACTTGCATGTATTCGATCCTTCCGAATTAAGGGAACTTGTGTAATATTAGTATATAAATATGATCTGAAGAAGATGAATTATTTGACCTTAAGTATGTGTTTAGCCTCCGATACAATTTATGCAGATTATATAATCTAATCGTAACTATTCAGCCCTACCCACTAAACCATTAAGAATTCAGACCGCAATCAAAGTCTCTCCCGGGATGAATGGATGCCCTTCAAATGCACCTTGAATGGCATCGATAACAGAAATTGAGTTCTTTTTGACCGTAGAGATATACCCTCTTATGCGACAAAAAATTCTCGCACCCTCCCAGCTTCTAAAGGTGCCTGAGATTTTCTGTTGCACTTTCATCATTCTTATATCCCTCTCCGCTAGATTATTGTCAAATGGAACCTTAAAGTCATACATGAAGGCCAAAGCCTCTCTCCGATACTTGTGCAATCTCTCCAACAGATTTTGGGCCTTCGTCTTTTTCTTTTTTCCACGTTTTTTAATCTGCCCCTGTGAATTGGAT
>DATLBD010000036.1:0-9669 GCA_035527135.1 Methanothrix sp.
GGTGGCGGCCCTGGCAATCTTCCTGGACAGGCTCTTTTTGGGCCGGGAGCTATATGAGGCATTTGAAGGCGGCCTTAAGATTGTACCCACTCCTCACGGAAAGCAGGTCTTGTATCCGGAATACTGCCAGGAAAAAGATGAATAAAAGATGAATAAGAGAAAGGCAACGACATAGCAAACACACAGCAAAAGCTATAATGACCTGCAAATTCTGATTGGTCCTTGAAGATACACGCTCTATTGAGAATTTTATGAAAATATTAGTAATTGGCATCAACGTCAGACACATTGCATGCTCTGCCAGCCGGGCCGGCCATGAGGTTTTCGCGGTCGATTGCTACTGTGATGTGGACCTGGCAAGATGGGCAAAGGAGACTGCTAAAATACCGCACGAAGGGGCGAAAGAGCAAATCCCTTTTTTTGTGGAAAAATTTCGCCCAGATGCAGTCGTCCTGGGATCAGGCCTGGAAGAGGCATCTGTCCAGGGAGTGCCTGTGCTCAACAATCCTCCTGAAAAGACATCTCAAGTCTCAGATAAGCTCTGGCTGGCTCGCTGGCTAGAGAAGAAGGCCTTTCCTTTCATAAAGACACAGCTTTCCGCCGAAAATCTGCATTTTCCCTTCATGGTCAAGCCGCGCAAGGGCGCAGGAGGCGTGGGCTGCAGAATTGTAAGATCTCCCGCGGAACTAAAATGGGAAAAGGGCCTGATCGTCCAAGAGCTGATCTTTGGCCGGCCTGCCAGTGTCTCCGTCATAGGCAATGGTCGCGAGGCGCGCGCTATTGCCGTCAACGAGCAGCTAATCGGCGTGCCCTGGGCTGGGGCGAAAGGATGCAGGTACAGTGGGAACATCACGCCCCTCGCTCCCCCGCAGTGTGGCATAGGGCAAATGGCGGAAAAGATAATCGCGGCCCTGCGGCTCGTGGGCAGCAATGGAGTTGATTTCCTGCTCACCGACAAAGGCCCCGTGGTGGTCGAGGTCAATAGCCGTTTTCAGGGCAGCCTGGACACTGTGGAGATGGCGGGAGGGTACAACGTCTTTCAGGCTCACTTGCAGTCCTTTTCAGGAATTCTTCCGAAGCGGCCAGTCCCGCCTCACTGCATCGCAGGCAGAATCATAATCTATGCTCCCCGGGATCTGACGATCGAGTCGGATCTGGTCAGAGACTGGACTGCAGACGTACCCAGAAAGGGATCGAGAGTAGCCGCAGACGATCCCGTCCTGTCCATAATGGCCCAGGGGTCAAGCAGAGACGAGGTTATAGCCCAGCTAAAGGCGAGGGCGGCAATGCTCGGCGAGACGATAAAAACAAAATGGTAGTAGCTATATGGAGTTTAAAGCCGGGATTTTAAAAAGCGCTGGTCTTGGCTGTGATTACCAGGATACTACCCGATAGAGCCAATTGCTGACCAGTGTCCAGGCCTTAACAAAGCCTGATCCTTTCTCCAGCTTTTCTTTATCCTTTTCGCTGTACTTTTTCCGATCCTTCATCCACGAGTCCATGATATAGGATCATTTCTCTTTTGAATTTAACAATATCGGTCTATAACGATAACGCCATTGGCGCAAGAGTGATAGGAACACGTGTTCCGGCGTCGGTATAAAAAGATAATGCTTGACAAAGGTAATATAGCATAAGGGAAAAGGTATGGACAGAGAAGAATGCTGGGGATGAAATGAAGTCACCGGAAAGAATTACCATAGCTTTAGACGAAGAGACAGCAGGCCTGTTCAAGAAGATGAAGGAAGACCTGGGTATGTCCCAGAGCGAACTGATGCGAGAGTCTCTGAAGTTCTTCGGCAAACACAAGATGCTCTTTGACTTCGCCGAGGACAAGAAGGTTTACACTCATGCAGAGATGCTCTCAGCAGGCGAGCATGTGATCCTGGATATCGATCACTGGATACTGCTTCTAAGCTTCGTTGAGACTCACCCAGACAAGGAAAAGTTCTGGAATATGCATAAAGAGGTCTGCCGGGCCCATGCCGAGCAGTTCAAACATAAGTTATTCAATGCGGAGAGCATCCTGAGAAGACTTGAGATCTGCAACCTCTTTAATATGAGCAAGACCGGCAAGAGCGAGTTCACCCTCATCTTCGGCTCAGATGCACCCAAGAAATTCGTAAGGATTGAGCTGGAAGAGATCTTTGACGGCATGGGCTTCAATGTAGAGATCAAAGAAGACTTCTCAAAGCTGAGGATTAAGGTAATTCATGATCTTTAAGCGATCTTTAAGTCAATAAAGCAAAATCACTAAATCAATCTCAAAGATCTCTAATTCAAGCCATTTTGGCCGCCATCATACTTTTTTTAGGTTCCTCGCTATTTTGTGTGGGTGTGACAGGAGGTACAAATCCTCTGGGATGCCAACCCAGCCATCCGGACTATGTGGTTAGCTATCCTGCTTGCTTATTTCTTGATCCCTGTCCTAGATTCCGTTTCATGATAACTTGAGATTAGCCACATAAAACAGCGAAGAGCCTTTTTTTATTACAATGCTGCACAATTCCTCTGCAAAGCACCATTACGAATTTAAGGGATGAATATGACAGCAGCATACATGGATCTCAAAGCCCAGGTGCAGGGATTCATGGCAAAAAAGCAAGAGCTGCTTGCCTATGAGCTGGCCGAAAAGTATGGAGTTCTCCCAGAGGAGGTAGCCGACGTAGTAAATTCCTTTTTAGAGGATACCTACGGACCGGCTATAAGGCTGGCCCAGGCCATCGATAGCAGGGAGAGAGTGGTGCTGCTCTTTATCGGCAGAAAAGACTGCAACATCTGCCAGAGAAGCCAACCGACTCTAGAGAGCTTCCTGTGCCTTCACAAGGATTTGGAGATGATAAAACTGGACTATTCGCAACCGGAGGGCCTGCTTTACCATATGATTTATCACCAGGAAAAAGGCATGCTCCCGTTGATTGCTTTTATCTTCCAAGGCGCTATTAGGATGATCTTTACAGGAGAATGCCTTTGCGCCACAGTTTATGAAAAATATTATAATGATATACTGGCCGAATGCAGCCAAAATATATATGCTCACTGAGATTACAGACGTGCTGCGAGGGAGATTATGACCTTAATCGTGCTCAACTTCAAGACATATCGTGAATCGACCGGCCTGCAGGCTCTTCGCCTAGCAGAAATATGCGAGGACATCGCCAGGGACTATTCCGTGCAAATGGTGGTAGTGCCCCAGGTGGCAGATATTCAGACCATCTCTAAGGCAGTAAAGATACCAGTCTATGCTCAGCATGTGGATGGTGTGGGATATGGCGGCTTTACGGGGCATGTAACCGCCGCCTCATTGGAAGCCGCCGGAGCTATCGGGTCTCTCATCAATCACTCCGAGAGAAGGCTCAAGCTAGCTGAGATCGAGGCATCCATCTCCGCCTGTCGCCAGGCCGGCCTAAAGACGATAGTCTGTACCAACAATGTGGCCACAACTCGCGCCTCGGCCGCACTGGAGCCGGACTATGTGGCTGTAGAGCCGCCGGAGCTGATTGGCAGCGGCATTCCCGTATCCAAGGCGAATCCGGACATCATTTCCAAGTCCATTGATGCCGTTAAACGCGTCGCCCCGGAAGTGGGTGTGCTCTGTGGTGCGGGAATAACTCACGGCGAGGATCTGAGAAGCGCGCTGGAGCTGGGATCAGAAGGAGTCTTGCTCGCATCGGGAATCATCAAGGCGAAAGACCAGCGCAAGGCTTTAGAAGATCTGGTGACGGGAGCTAGGAAATGATAGCGGTGCACGTTCGCGTCTCTGGCCGAGTGCAGGGCGTTTTCTATCGTGCCTTTACCCAGGACAGGGCACGAACCCTGGGGATTAAAGGCTGGGTGAGAAACATTCCCGGCGGTGGAGTTGAGGCTGTGCTGGAAGGAGAGAGAAAGCAAGTTGGCGAACTGCTCAAAGCTATGAAGTCAGGACCCACTGGAGCCATAATCCTGGGAATGGAGTTCTCCGAGCTGGAAAGCAAAGGGTACGAGGATTTCGAAATAGAGTACTAAGTATTAAAATCAATTATTAATATATATTACTAATAATAATATTCATAGGATGTGATCTTATGCTTACCGTCAACAGATACAAATGCTGCTACTGCGGTGCATGCGTCGGAGTCTGCCCGACATGTGCCCTGGAGCTGGTGGAGACCTGGCTCGAAGTCTCAGCAGAGTGTAAGGAGTGCGGCCTGTGCACCAAGATATGCCCTGTGGGGGCCCTGGAGGTTAAGGCATGAAGTGCGACCTGATAGTAGTCGGAGGGGGCCCTGGCGGATCTATGGCCGCAAAGACGGCAGCCTCAGCCGGCCTCAAGGTCGTCATGCTGGAGAAACGCCAGGAGATAGGCGATCCTGTGCGCTGCGCAGAAGGCGTTAGCAAGAGGGCTTTAAGCCGCATGATGAAGCCCGAGCCAGAATGGATATCCTCCGAGGTAAAGGGCGCCAGAATCTATGCTCCGGACGGAAAATGCATCGTCATGTCCGAGAACAAGAGCGGCAACGAGGTGGGCTACGTCCTGGAGAGGAAGGTCTTCGATCGCGGCTTAGCTATGCAGGCTGCCCAGGCGGGCGCAAAGGTCCTGGTCAAGACCAGAGCTTTGGGTCTGCTAAGGAAGGATGGAGCCATCAGCGGAGTGTCGGCGCTACGCATTGGCGAGCCCCTGCAGATCGAGGCGCCCCTGATCATCGGCGCGGACGGTGTGGAGTCCAAAGTAGGACGCTGGGCTGGCATCGACACCACTTTAAAGCTGCAGGATATCGAATCTTGCGCCCAGTTCCTGGTGCATGATGCATCCATTGATAACGAATATACAGAGTTCTTTTTGGGAAACAGCATTGCACCTTCAGGATATGCCTGGTCGTTTCCTAAGGGCGAGAAGGTGGCCAATATCGGCCTGGGGATTCAGGGCTCCCGGTCCAAACCTGGCGAAGCTGTGCGGCTGCTGCGGCGGCTTATGAAGACTCGTTTTCCCAACGGCAAAGTGGTGGAGATGGTAGTGGGTGGAGACCCCTGCTCCGGACCCATTGACTGCGCAATTGCTGACGGCGTGATGCTGGTGGGAGATGCGGCTCATCAGACCGATCCGCTTACTGGAGGAGGTATCCTTAACGCCATGCAGGCGGGAGTCATCGCCGGGGAGGTAGCGGCAAAGGCAATAACCGCAGGCAATGTCCGCCGGGTGGGACTGAATGAGTACGAAGACCGCTGGCGAGAAGATATCGGCAAGACAATAGCCAAGAGCTTCCTGCTCAAGGAGTTCTTCGTCAAGCTTACCGATAAAGACCTAAACCAGCTCATTGGCTCGCTGGCCAAGGAGGATATATCCAAGATGGATCTGCCAGGGATGCTGCGCGTTCTCTTCCGGCTCAATCCGAAACTGCTCTGGGAGCTAAAAAGCCTGATAATTTAGCCCTTCGAGGAGAGAATGGACGTCTCTATTCTCTCATCCCTATTTCGGGCGGATTTTGGTCTTGGATGCAGGTTACTGAAAATCGTTGCAAGAATCGAATTCTTAGGATTCATTTTGGTAACAAACATTAATTACGTCACTTGTTAGCTTTTTTCAGTAGAACACGTACGCGACCCGGATTTTCGACCCGAGATGCAATTCCGTTAGAACCTTTCTGGCTTTTTGCGATTCTTTAAACGGACTTGAGGGCGATTGCAGGCATTGCATCTTCATGCCTTACTGGTAAAATGGTAAGCGAGGGAAGACCACGAAGCCGAACATCTCCCCATTTTAATAGGCTGCAGCAAATCGCTCTTTAAAGCTGAAAAAAGATCTTTGGCAAAATTTCTATATATTGTTCATAGCAAGGCACAAAGACGAAATTGCGCTCGATTTCCTGAAGATACTCCTTCTAATCCAGCACACAGGAGCCGTCCTCTTTCTTGGGCAGCCGTTCCATGTCGAAAACTACCACTACCTTCTCTTTATCCGCATCAATGGCTGCCACACTCATGTGGAAGATGTAGCGCATGGTCCTGCGTCCGTCCGGGATATGCAGCTTATGCTCCCGGCGCAGAATGATGGCACTGGCGGTCTGCAGCGCCGGGCCGCTCTGCAGGAATAAGAGACCGGGCAGGTTTAAGCGATGGTGACTTGTGGTGGGGTATCTCTCACTGATCAATTCACCCAGCTCTTCGCGACGAATCATCACCTCCTTCTCGCCGCTCTTCACGGCAATCTGGCTCTCGTCGGCATGCACATGGTCGATGTGAGAATGAAGTGCACAGAGCACGTAGCTGTCCCCGCGTCCCTTGTTTTCAGGTGGCAAAAGGGCTTCCAGCTTCTTCATAAAAGGCCGCAGAAGAGGACTGGTCCCGACAAAGAGAGTCCCGGGAAGGTTCATAACCTCGGTCCTAGTTAGCTCATTGAGATCCTTCTCACGGATCTCGATAGATATCATGATGATACATTGACCTGCTGGAAAATATATCTTGCCCAAGTCTCGGGGAGGCGATCTCACTAGGATGTCTCTTAGGAGAGTATCTCTCAAGAGGCAATCTGGTTGATCTGGAATTATGCAGGCAAGAACGAAAGACCGCTTTGCCCAAGAGGGCGTCTCTCCAGAGGCGATCTGATCAATGCGATCTGATCAATGCGATCTGATCAATGCGATCTGATCAATGGATCCAATAAAGGCAATCCCATTAGCACATTAATTTGTCTTCATAAACAATATAATTATCAAATATATTTCTATTCTCCCTAAATTAATTATTTGATCCCATGAAGAGATGAGCCCGAGTTAGAGCATGCAAAATCACTCCGATTCAGCAACCTCATTAATGGGCTCTCGGAAATTGCTACAAATATAAATTCCCAAAGCACTAAATTTTAGCCAGCATAGTCACCTAAATGTAAATGCCAGTCGCTTTTTAAGTTATTATCTAAAGTATTAGTCTAATTAAGTAAAATTAAAAGACATTCCCTTTCAAAACAAATTATTTATATCATAAAGTATTTGTGGCAAGAAAAATATGGTGACAATTATGAGAGAGTCCACCGTAAAGATCCTGGATGATAAGGACATGGAATTTGTCGAAACGCTTCGATCCCTGAGCGTTCCGCGCAACGTTGCAACGCTCATCACTTTTCTGGCTAATGTGGAGGAAGCCTCATCTCGCGAAATAGAGATGGGGTCCGATCTGAGACAACCAGAAGTGAGCATTGCCATGCGCACCCTGCGCGAAAACAATTGGATAGAAGAGAAGGAAATCAAGCGCGAAGGCAAAGGCAGACCGATGAAGGTCTACTCGCTAAAAGCGGGAATTGATGAGATTATAAAGCATTTCGAGGAGGAGAAGCTGCACGAGTCTGCTCAGGCCATGGAGAGCATCCAGAGGCTAAAGCAACTCATATCAACCTAGATACTAAAACAAGGGAGGGGAGCGGGCATAACACTAACGGGAGGGACAGGCATGTACCTCCACCTCGATTTTTGCAGCAATATTGCGGCCCAATGATATCTTCGAGCCGTTTACTTCAATTACCACCGGCCCACCAAAGGGCTGACAGGCAATTTTACGGATGAGTCTTCCTTTCCGGATACCCATTGACTCAAACCTCTTCTCCCAGCGGACATCACCACTAACTGCCATGACTTCAAGCGTCTGATTGCAGGGGGCCTTGATAAGCTCTATGTACCTCATTTCTGATATATCCACTCCATTCGACTGTATAGCTCTTAGAGGTTCATGCGGACGAGCCGTCCCGGCTTTTTAGGCGTCCAGGCTTTTTGTCTCTCTGCCGTAGCTATTGCCGCACTCTTGATCGTCCTTAAGGAAAGGCAGGGCCAAAGAAATGTAAGCGGATCCCCTCGTCCCACCCACACGAAGTTATGGACCCATTTTGTCTTCTTTGCTGCCCTTTCATTTCGCCCGGCATGTTGACTATGCACCACATGCCCCACTTGCTCGACATGTTGACATGCCCGACATGTATCACTTCAGTCCAATCCTGCTCCTTTTGATAAATCTTACGCCGCAAGGAGAACGCCTTTAGACCCTCACGTTCACACCTCTCTCTTTGAGATAGGTCTTTACGTCCCGGACATTCCACTCTCCGAAGTGAAAGATGCTCGCAGCCAATGCTGCAGAGGCATCGGTCTTCTTGAAGACCTCCAGCATGTGATCAGGGCTGGCGCAGCCACCCGAGGCGATCACAGGCACGTTCACCCTTTTGGCCACGGCGTCTGTGAGAGGGATGTCGAAGCCATCATAGGTTCCATCCCGGTCCATGCTGGTGAGAAGAATCTCCCCCGCCCCAAGAGATACTGCTCTGCTTGCCCAGGCGATGGCGTCGATACCTGTAAACTGCCTGCCACCATAAAAGGAGCACTCAAACCAGCAGGGCCCGTCCTCGGTCTGCACGATCTGCCGGCCTTCTTCTAAAGTGTAGCGCCGCTTGGCATCAATAGCCAAAACGACAGCCTGGTTTCCATATTGGTCGGCTATCTCGCTGATAAGCTCGGGGCGCTTTAGAGCAGAGGTGTTCACAGTGATCTTATCTGCCCCGGCATTGAAGACCTCTCTTGCCTGCTCCACGCTGCTTATGCCGCCGCCTACGGCCAGGGGCACAAAGACCGAAAGTGAGGTCTTCTTTATGACGCTCGTCATCGTCTCCCGTCGCTCGTGAGATGCCGTGATGTCCAAAAAGACGATTTCGTCGGCACCGTCCTCATAGTATTTGCCGGCCAGTTCCCAGGGAACCCCTGCATACCTTATCTGCTTGAACTCAATGCCCTTGACAACTCGACCTCCCGGCACACCCAGGTCGCAGTCCAAACAGGGAATAATCCTTCTTGCTAACATCTTGTGGACCTCACAAAGTTCTCCAGGATTCTTAGGCCCTTGGGCCCCGACTTCTCAGGGTGAAACTGGGTGGCAAACAGGTTATCTTTGCTCACAGCGGCCGTCACTTCCACTCCGTGCTGCGTGGTGGCGGCTATCACCGACTCGTCTTTTGGCCGGCCATAATAGGAATGCACAAAGTAGAACATGTCTCCATCAGTGATTCCATCCAGCATCTCCACCGGGCGCTTGATGGAAAGGCCGTTCCAGCCCATCTGGGGAATCATAACACCATCGGGCAGGCGCACCACTTTGCCACCTATCCAGCCCAGGCCCACAGCACCGGGACTCTCTTCGCTCTCCTCGAAGAGCACCTGCATGCCAACGCAAATGCCAAGCATAGGCATTCCTTCCTGAAAGTGCCGCAAAAGCGAGCTTCCGAATCGTGAGAGCTGATTCATGCAGCTTCCAAAGGCCCCTACTCCTGGAACTACTATGCCGTCTGCACCATCCAGGCCCTCCGGATCGCGAACGATTTTGGGGTTTCCGCCTACGAAGTCCAGGGCGTTGTAGATGGAAAACAGGTTTCCCATGCCGTAATCAACTATGGCTATTGTCATCTTTGTTGTCCTTCTTTCACCAGGGTCTTTTAGATATCTCTATTTACGATCTTTGCATCACATTAGCCGGAAAAATACCGGAATTATTCTTTTCGCCTCTTGGCCAGATGCAATTCTGGCCAGAAACAATTTTTAGGGAAATCAACTATATCGCTTTTGGGAAGCCCACCGGAAAAGCTTTTCCTTCGGCCAGGTTCATAAAAGTTATGATAATTTCATAAAAATCTTTTTGTATCCAAAGGTCGGCATGACGTTC
>DATLBD010000037.1:0-10349 GCA_035527135.1 Methanothrix sp.
GGACTCTGGGCAACGAAGACTCGACGATTTCTGAATACCCGAAAACCGGGCGTGCGGCCCGAAGTATACCCCGTACTTTAGGGCGGGGTGGCCGCACGCAATTTGATTTAGCAATCTAAGTGCCAACCAGATCCTCCTTCATGAACACGTACTCCCCCACCACATGCACATCATCCGGCATCCCTCCAAACCTCGCCCGCATGATCAGCTCCCCGATCTCTTCTCGCATCACTTTGGCAATGCCGATGATGGAAGTGGTCGGCCTGGCATTCACATCCACTGCCCAGGGCCGCACCCCCAGCACGAAGTCGATTCCCGCGTACCCGCGCAGCCCTAAAGCAGAAGCTGCTTTTCTCGCCTCAGCCCAAATCTCATCGGCGCGGGGCGTTTTATAGGGTACCTGGCTACCCTGGTAGCTCATGCCTTCGCCCTTAAAGTCGATGAGCTGGCGGTTTATGGTGAGCGGCAAAAAAAGCCCTCCACTGCTTACGATGAAGCTGGCGGAAAGATGCAGCCCCTCGTGGTAGCGGGTGACGATCTCCTCCTGGCTCGCCTTTGTAAAAGAGGTGATCCGGACTCCCTCCGAGCCGCAGCCTGTGCGTGGCTTTACCACATAGCGATGGCAGCCCTTCTCCACTGGATCGGGCTTTTCCACGATCTCGGCCACAGGGACACCTGCCTGTGAGAGCGCCCGGGTGCAGAGCAGCTTGTCGGCGGCTAGACGCGCAGAATCAGGGCTAGCCCCCAGGTTTGCTGTGCTTTTCTCAAGTATCTCCAGAAGATGTGGGTGCATGCCGTCAGGAGCGATCAGGAGCCCAGCATCTGCCTTGCAGTCCAGGATGCCCTCAAAGTCTGTTTCCACCCTCACGAGAATGGGCCGGCCAGCTCCAATGGTCGGCCCGGATGTGGGATAGAGCACATCATGCCCAGCCCTCTCAAAGCTTCTCGCCAGGGTGGCCAGCATGGCCCGGCCCTCCAGCTCGCATGTGCCGCCCAGGCCTGCCGCCGATGCGTACTCTGCAATAAGAATCTTCATGGAAAGTCAGGTCGTACTAGTGGCGCAAATGTACTTAATTGCATCGTGGCACGAAGAAAGGGCACGAATTCACAGGCAAGATTTTCTTTGAAGCGAATAGCCTTCATACCTCATCTCCTTGACGAAGGCGGTATCTCCTTAGTAATTCGTCCGAAGTATCGCCATTGTTGTTCCAGCTTTCGCATATTGTGGATTGATCTTGATGGCCTTGCCGTAAGCCTGAAGACTTTTATAGCAAATGCCATAATATTCTAAAAATTAAGAAGTGATATTATATGAATCTAAAGAAAAATACGAAAAGGAAGGTATTCAGCTTTGCCTTAGTGGCGATTGTAATCACTCTGCTTTACGGCGCCATCGCTGCTTCGGGCCAGGTCGCGCCCAAAGACAATGTATCAGTCGCAGACTCTGAGGCAGATATGCCCTTTAAGCTACTCCAGATCCAGGCAGATGTGCAGGGGAGCCTGAATGATATGGACTCAGATGTGGCAAATGCATCTCGAAATCTCTCAGCAACGGGCCCAGAGGGGGCCGCAGACCGTGGAGTCCTGCGCAAGCTGTTGGAAACTAACTCAAACCTGGCCGAAGCAGTGACGGTCAGCAAGGATGGGAAGATCATTGTAGCTGAATGCAAAGGATGCGAAGGCGGCGGGGGCGCTGATATAAGCAGCCAAGAACACATAGCCCACATCTTGAAGACTAAAACCCCAGTGCTCAGCGAAGAGTTCCTGACGGTGGAAGGTTACAATGCCACAGCTCTGGTATATCCGGTCTTCTCCTCGCAAGGTGAGTTTCTGGGAGGTATAAGCGCACCCTTTGAGTCTGATAAGTTGCTAGATGCCCTGGTAGCTCCCAAGCTGAATGGGACCAACTACAGCTTCTGGGTAATGCAGCTAGATGGCCTAATTACCTACGACCGGGATGCAAGCCAGATAGGGAAGAACCTATTCGAAGACCCGCTTTACAAGCCGTTCCCTAGCCTCCTGGCCTTGGGTGAGAAGATGATTGCCGAGAGGTCGGGCCATGGGAGCTATAGCTTCCAGTTCACTGAAGGCAATAAGACGGTAGTTACCAAGGAGGTCTACTGGACAACGGCTGGGCTTTATGGTAGGGAATGGAGGCTGAGCATCACCAGGATAATGTAGTGAGAAACGTCTGGTGCGGGGTTCTCATCCCCCGCACGTAATCACAAAAATGGAATCCACATCCCATCCCGTAGCGAAAAGACCTGGCTGCCCTCCTTTGTAGTCCCTGCGAGGCACTCCACGGACAGGAGACTTCTTAGAAAAAATTAAATAGAAGCAACCAATTAGATTAATCGTATCAGTTGATGCCGGGAATGCACAACGCCTAATTGGCGGACTGATTTTTAGGATGTAAAGATCGTTGGAGATGTTTGGACTTATATATAACTATATATTTGGCAGGTGGATTTATGGCAGAAGAGATTCAAGCAAATTTGGGAATGCCCCCGGAGGGGAGAGAGTACCAGGGAATAGGAATTCGGCTGGTGTCGATCATCATTGACAATATAATCGTCGGCATCATCATAAGCGTAATAGGGGGCATGGTCGGTTTTGGCATGATGGCGCAGGAGATGGTCCCTTGGTGGATTGGCTTGCTCTATTTCGTAATCTACATGGGCTATTTCGCTCTCATGGAGGGATCGAGAGGGCAGACCATCGGCAAGATGATAACCAAGATCAAAGTGGTCAGAGAAGATGGAAGGCCGATCGACATGAACCAGGCTCTTGTAAGGAATATCCTCAGGATCATCGACGGACTGTTCGCCTATCTGATCGGAGCTATCTTGATCTGGCGCTCTGATAAGAAGCAGAGACTAGGGGACAGCGTTGCCAAGACTGTGGTCGTAAAAGCCTGAAATTTTTAATTTTTTTATTTATTTATTTTAATACGTGCCCTTAAATCAGATTCGTTTTCTGGAGGACCTTCTACTTCACGATACATCCTTTTCCGCAGGCTTGCGGGCCTTTTCCCTGGTCTCAGGATATCGAGAACTGCGTTGCTCTGGCGTCAGCAAGGATGGACTATCGAGCGATATACTCTGAGATCGAGACTCAATATGCCAAGGCAGGGACTGTCGAAGAAAAGATCTGGACAATCTACCTGGAAGATAGACATTGAGAAGCTAGAGGTGGGCTATCAGACGCAAATGCCTATTGCGGACAACGTTTCGGAGCTGGCGGAGCAGGAGTATGGCCAGAAGCACCCGATCACCAAAAAACTGAACGGCATGTTTGCGGCACGATCATAATAGTCCTGCCCCCAGTGACAGCCCTGCTCGCAGCAACACATCGACAATTATGGCCGCAAAGAGCACAGCCCGGTAGTTGGCTGACTGGTAGAACAGCTTTTCACCTCTTTTCGCCGTCGGGTGGCGCATGAAGTCCAAATTCTGTAGCAAAAGCCATCCGCCTGCGCCGCCTGCTACGGCCAGATAAAGCCATCCCAGATTTGCGGAAAGGCCCAGGGCTATGGATAAAATGACGCCGATGACCCAAAAGCCGGCCACCATTCTTGCGGTGGCTGCGATTCCGAAGGTAGCCGGAGTGGTGGGAATGCCTTTCTCTTTATCACCGGCCACATCTCGCGAGGCATCGCAGTTGGTAAAGCCCCAATCGGTGATGCCGATCATGGCCGCCAAAATCAGAGCAGCAGGATGCAGGCCTGGGCCGGCTTTGAGAAGCCCGGCTGGCTCCATAGCCAGCCAGACACCCAGGGGCACCAGACCGAAGGAAAGCCCCACAAAGATCCAGGAGAAAGGCGTATTTCTCTTGGCCCAGGCGGAGTAGATGGTGATGAGCAGCGTGGCGGCCAGGAGGATCGCAAAGCTCTCAGGGTTGAGGTATAGGGCCACTGCCCCGGCGACAAGAAAAAGAAATAGCGACCAGAGCTGAGCTTCCTTCTTGCTCAGCATGGCCGAGGGCAGGGGGCGATCGGGCATAGCGATGCTGTCCACGTCGATATCGCAGCAGTCGTTGTAAACATAGGAGCTGGTGATGGCACAGTAGGCTCCAATGGAAGCTATAATAAAAGGCAGCAACGGAGGCAATGCCCCTTCCACGGCGTAAACGGCCAAAAGCGCCGCGGCGGCGGGCATGGCCAGATCCATTGCCGCGAGAGGCGGGCGTAGCAGCTCGATGTGTGCCCTAAATTTGGAAAGGCTTTGATGCATGCAATTTGTCCCGAAATCTTCAGATAAGCCCCGCGAAAAGCTCCATATGCTCCTCAGGCTTTGTCAGGTAATCCAGAAGACCCGGCTCTTTTAGCAGTGGATACATCTCCCTGTTCTTGGTCAGGCCAAGTTTGCGAAGGCTTGAGCCATCGGGCGCTTCCACTCGCCGCAGCTCTGCGGCCTCACGGCATCGATCGTTCTTTATCCAGCCATCCTTGACGAAAAAGTAAGCTCCCCCAGCTCTTTCCCGGAAGGGATCGTAAAGCGATGAGAAGTTTCTGGCCACGAAGTTGGCCATCTTAAGGGTCTTATTGGAGCGGTTTATGGTTATGTGACCGTAATCGGGCGGCACGAGGACCTTGTCTCCCGCCGAAGCGTAAACCGCAACTACATCGCTGAGATCCAGGTTTTGCAGAAGATATAGAGCCTCACCCTCCAAGACCTCGTAAAGCTCAGGGTAGGTGACGGCCCCGCCGGGCACAATTGGATGGTAATGGCCGGCCGTCTTGATGTATTCGCGACCAAGCATATTTGGTGGAATAATAGTGATATCATAGCGTAGATCCTGCTGCAGGAGCTTCTCTTTATCCGCCCGGCTTAAGAAGAGGTCGCGGTACATATAATAAAGCTCAAAGTCCTCTGCCCCGGCAAGCCAGCTCTGATCAAAGATCACGTCCTTCATATCGAAAAGTCGACGAACGTCGGGCTCTTGTCTCTTGCCACCAAATTCAAGTTGCATCATCTCAGCCACCAAATGATAATGAGCTTTTTCTGGATTAAATATGATCGCATTTTCGGCCCATCTTCTCTTTCCGGCAAAAGATCAACAGCACAGCTAAGGTCGGCCAATTCCAAAGGCAATTTCCCTTTTTTTGTCCGGCTGTGCCGGAGATCTTTAGTTGTCCTGGTTTCTAGCAGGCATGCGGGCTGGTGATAGTGAAGTACTCCGTGAGCACTTTTCTGTAGTCTACGATCACATCCATCTTCCAGGTTCCTGGCAGGCGGGCGACATCGGTTCCCTTGATTTTAAGGCAACTCCAGACAGGCGCGGCCCACATTCCCGTAAATCCATCGATGGGCGGAATGGTGCTGAATGACCGGGCATACGTTCTGCCCTCCGGCCAGTACCATCTCCACTCCACACTGTGCACCCTCGCGTCCCGCCAGATGAGCAGCCAGGAGGCGGCCTGCTCGTCATCGGATGTAAATGTATACGTCCTGTAAAGCGGCATGCCATTCGGGCTGATCTCTTTGGCTATAGTATGCTCAGAAAGCGGAAAGAAGGTAGGATGGGATGCCTGACCGACCCCGCCCATGAGCAAGACTGCCAGAACAACTAAAGCTAGAACTCTTTCTCTCATTGCTACTCACCCATTACTGCATAAGTTTATTGCGACCCTAATAGTATAATAATTAACTGTACCATAAAAAGATGACGATTGATCGGGCCATGTAGCAAAAGTTTTAAGGATTCTTTTACCTCTGCAGCCCAGTGCCTCGAAAAAATAACAATTGGACCCGGGTGATGCGCGGAAAGATTATGGCATTTTTCGCGAATGCTGCTGTGTAAATACGCAAACTCGGAAATTTTGTGCATACAAGCTAAATGCGTAGTGGGATTATGCTCTGCCTTAAGGCAATTTCCGCAGGAAGATCTATTACGCTCGATGCTGCGTCGATCACATTTCCATCACTGGTGGCAATTATAGCCCCGGCACTGCCAACTTTTAGCTGATGGTCTACATCCCTGGCGGTCCTGGCATCTCCCGACAGGCCCAGATCTGCTATCATGCTTCTCATCTTTCCGGCCATCTCGCCGCTGCCGCTCATTTGCAGATCCAGCAGAATAGCTACTTTTGCAGGGCCTGCCTCGGCAAGAAGATTCAGTATCTCCAAGAGAGCAGAAGATGTATCCTGGGACGGCTTATAGCTTCTGAAAATCCCCCGTATGTCTCGCAAAAAGCCATCGTCGCATAGATATACGGGAAATCCTGCCCGCATACTCTCAGTGGTGATGAGCACGTTGTAACCGTCCACGAACACCGTCTTGCCGCGCAAGGCCGGAAGGCCGATCGTCTTTGCCATTCTGCGGCGGGCGACCTCTTTTGCAACGACAGTTCTTCGCAGCACAAACCTCTGCTCATCCGGCAGACGGTGGTGATCAGAGACATAGCGAACGGCAGAGTCACCAGGATAGCCCCGGTCTACTAAGTATCTGGCCTCCTGTGCAGCTCGTTTCAGTCCGGTTCCTGCCTTTGCGCCGACCTTTTCACCTCCCTGTAGAGATCTCTGCCGTGGGCGTCTATGGCCACGATCATGGGGCCAAGCTCTCTTGCCTCAAACTCCCAGATGGACTCGGCCATGCCCAGCTCCTGCAGATGCACGCGGAGCACCCTAAGCTGCTGGGCAGCGGCAGCGCCGCAGCCTCCTGGATAGGCCAGGTAGACGGCTTTGCTTAGAAACGGCTCGGCGGGAAGCCCTCCTTTGCCGATGATAGCCTTCACACCCAGCCGCAGGATCTCCTCGGTGTAGCGGGCCATGCGGCCGCTGGTGGTCGGCCCGGCTGATAAAACCCGATCATCTTTGATGAGAGGACCACAGTGATAGAGGGCAGCCCCTTGCAGGGAGACGGGGCTTCCCACCTGGCGCATCAGGGCATGGGCTTTGTCGCGAGCAGTGAAGACTGGCCCGCTTAGAAATACCACATCACCGGCCACGAGCTTTTCCACTTCCTCGTCGGACAGGGGCGCCCTAAGATGATACTCGGTCATTGGATCACCTCCGTTGCGCTTCGGTTGGCCCAGCACTGAAAGTTTATGGCCACGGGCAGGGAGGCTGTGTGGCAGAAGGCCTTCTCGATTTTTATGCCCAGAGCAGTGGTGTCCCCGCCCAGACCCATGGGGCCGATGCCAAGTGAATTGATCCGTTCCAAGAGTGCCAGCTCCTCTTCAGATGAACCGGGCATGTTGAGCAGAGCTCGCTTGGCCAGGCGGGCCGCCAGGTCGAAGCTGCCGCCTAGGCCAATGCCCAGAAACAGGGGCGGGCAGGCATTGGCGGCGCGCTCGGCTACACTCTTTAGGATGAAGTCAAAGGGATCGTCGGCGGGATTGAGCATGCCCACCAGGCTCATGTTCTCTGAGCCTGCCCCTTTAGGAAAGGCTGTGAGCTGCAGGCCCTTGCCATCCACATAATCCAAGATTACATCCGGCATACCAGGGCCTGTGTTGTCCCCGCGGTTCTTGCGGGTCTGGGGATGGACTGCATTGGGGCGCAAGGGGACCTCTTTTGTGGCGATTCTCACGCCCTGTGCTATGGCCTCGGAAAGGCTGAAGTCCAGACTTAGGTCGCGACCCATCTGCACATGAAAGATGGCAAGTCCCGTGTCCTGGCAGAGAGGCAGGCCTTTGGTCCTTGCGATCGACACATTCTCCAGCATGAACTGCAGGTGGTGCCTGGCGACGGGATGGCTTTCCCGGGCCGCTGCCTCTTCGATTCTCTGCAAGACCCAGTTGGGCAATGAAGTCTCCGCCCTTTGCAGGGCACGCACGGTGGCCTCTACCACCTTTTCTCTCATGCCCTCTGCCCCTTCTTGCCCGGCTCGATCTTGATAGGCTTGGACTGCTCGGGAAGCTTGAGATTGGTGAGCTTGCCCAGAGCTCTTTCCATGGCATCTTTGTGCAGGTCTCCAGAGGTATGGATGCCGCCCGGCGTTCCGCGAACGGCGCGACAGGGATACTGCTGGCAGAAGAGGCCGGTCATGGACGGCGCCTCATCCACGGTCTTTCCTACGATGCCCTCTGCTGCATGCCAGGTCGCTCCGCAAGGCGAGCCGCGCACAACTGTCACCTTGCTGATGCGCCCGTCCTTTGTCTCCACTTCCAGCTCGGGCTTGCCCAGCTTCTGTGCAAACTCATCGATGATCGGAACACCGCATTCCTCCAGGGTGCAGCAAATCTCATCCACCTCGATGTGGATGCCGTATTTCTCTGCGATCCTCTCCAGCTCGCCGATGGAGCCGGCCCTTCCCATGCCACCGGGAATTATGGCCGCTTTGACTCCGCCTTTCCCAGCCAAGCGCACGATCTCTGGAGTCAGGTCGGGGTGAAAGGTATAGAGAATAAGCAGATCCGCCTGGAAGATCCTGGGATCAAGGTTTAGCTCTTTGACAAACTCTTCCGGGTCCTCGATGAAGCCCGGCAGCACCTGGGGAACATCGACAGAGACGACCTGGAAGTCCGTCCTGGTCTTGATGATCTCTAAAAGGCGCTCGCCGTACTTTCCTCTTTTAACTACGCCAACCAGCATGCTAAAACATCCGCCAGGCGTGTTAATATCCTTGCCGGATAAAGGATATTTATGAGCCCGTCAGATACGAAACCCATGATCCCAGTCGTCCTAATCGCAGGCACCCACAGCGGCGTGGGCAAGACCACAGTCACTTTGGGCCTCATGGCCGCGCTTCGCGCTCGCGGCCTGGTCGTTCAGCCCTTCAAGGTGGGCCCGGATTTCATAGATCCATCGCACCATACAGCCGTCTGCGGCCGACCTTCTCGCAATCTCGATCCCTTTATGATGGGCGAGGATGGCGTGCGCCGCTCTTTCTGTTCGGCTCTTGCCGGGGCGGACGTGGCCGTGGTGGAGGGGGTCATGGGCCTTTTCGACGGGATGGACGGAACTGACGTGAGCAGCTCCGCCCAGGTGGCCAAGATCCTGGATATTCCGGTTCTGTTGGTCATAAATGTGCACGGCATGTCGCGCAGTGCTGCAGCCATGGAGAAGGGCTTTGCGGAATTTGACCCCTGCGTGCGCCTGGCCGGTACCATTCTCAATCAGGTGGGAAGTGAGCGGCACCTATCCATGCTGAAAAGCTGCATGGAAAGGCCCATCTTCGCCGCTCTGCCCCGGGAGAGAGAGATCGAGATGAAGAGCCGTCACCTTGGATTGGTGATGGGCTTTGAGAAAGAGCATGATGTGCAAGCTTTAGCCGCCTTGCTGGAACGCCATGCTGCCATCGATGAGATATTGAAACTTGCTGCTCCTCCCTGTTCGGCCCTGGAAGAAGGGGCTGCCCCAGAGAAATCCGTGCGCATAGGCATTGCCCAGGATGAAGCCTTCTGCTTTTATTACTACGAGAATTTGCGCGAATTAGAGAGGCTGGGTGCAGAACTGGTCTTCTTCAGCCCGCTGCAGGACGATCTGCCCGATGTGGACGGCCTTTACATTGGGGGTGGCTATCCGGAGCTACATGCACAAAGACTGCAAGTGGCACCCGCCAGAAGACAGGTCAAGCGGGCCTCAGAAGAGGGCATGCCCATCTACGGAGAGTGCGGCGGGCTGATGTACCTGGGTCGCGCCATCGAGCTGGAGACGGGCACTTACGAGATGGTGGGGGCTCTACCTGGCACTACTATTATGACTAAACGGCTTGCGGCTCTGGGGTATGCCAAGGCGGAGGTAATAGGAGCCAATCCCGTTGCAGGGCTGGGCAAGACTCTTCGCGGGCATGAGTTTCATTACTCTCGATTTGAATGTGAAGAGGACGCTCGCTTCGCTTACCGGCTGTGCAGAGGCAAAGGCATCAAGGACGGCAGGGACGGCCTGGTGGAGCACAACACCCTGGGCGGGTACCTGCATGCTCATTTTTATTCTTTTTCCGTGGATCGTTTCATTGAGTGCTGCAAGCTCTACAAGAAAACATAACTGGAGGAATGCAGGATTAGGAAAGCGTAACTGTTTGGAAAATTCTTAATTTACATATCTGAAGTCTTTATCTATATTTAAGAATAATAAGTTCGCAATCTGCCTATTGAATTTCATTTTTTAAGAAAAAGGCATGAGTTCTCTCGGGAGAATAATTTTATTCCAGATCTATTTCTAAATGATGAGAGATTAACTGTGATATATGATATCTTATTGTTCTCTATTCAATAAAAATACATAGACTATTGATAAATGCGCGTCACATTATGAGATATATAGATTCATTCAAGAGAAAAGCTTAAATGCAGATCCGCGTCCATATACGCCAATAATGCAAATGGAGTGTTAACTATGAGCAAAATAACAAGTGGAATTGTGCTCGTCTCTCTCCTGATGGTACTCTCTTTGGGAGTTGCC
>DATLBD010000038.1:0-5355 GCA_035527135.1 Methanothrix sp.
GCTTGAATGACATTGTCGGCTATGCGATTGCCGTAGATTTTGTTTTCGCTCGACTCCAGGAATATTCCCGTCTGGCTATCGGAGATATTGTTGTAGATGATGATATTGCCATCCGAGCGACTTTGTATCTGCAGTCCATAGCGTCCATTGCCTTGTATCACATTTCCGCTAATGGTGTTTTGACCTGACTTCTCCATGAGGGTCAGTCCGGCCACCACGTTATTCTCTATGGTGTTGTTGAGGATGAGATTGCCCGTGCAGTTGATGCGCAGATCCAGACCGGAGTTGGTATTCCTGGACAGGTTGTTGTTTTCGATCAAGTTTTCAGCGCAGTCAGTGAACATGTAAAGACCGTACATATTCCCTTGCAGCACGTTCCCTCTGATGGTATTATTGCGGCAGGAAGGAAAGAGGTTTATGCCGTAAGCACCATTGCCATAGGCCACATTGTTCGTGATGAGGTTGTCGTTGGAGTTGGAGAGGTATATTCCATACCAGCCCTCCCCGACTATGCCGTTAAAGCTGGCATTGTTTCCTGTGATTGTATTGCCGCTGGAAAAGATCAGGGCAATGCCGGGCTGTGCACAGTGGATTACGGTATTGCTGGCTATTATGCAGCCCGTCACGTGGTTGAGCTTTATTCCATAAAATCCGTCTCTGACCACAAAGCCACTGATGCTCACGTTATCCGCATCTATGTTTACGCAGGCATCCCTATTTCCAGCCCGGATAACCGTACCATTGCCCACCAGATTCATGCTTTTTTGTATGGTTATTTTATCGTAGACTCCGGCAGCTACCAGCAAAGTATCGCCAGGGGAGGCAGCATCGATCGCTGATTGCAGATTCGAGCTTACCTGTATCGTGGCACCGTTCGCGATGGAAGAGATCAGCAAGGCAGCGGACAAGATGCAAAGGGCTATAGTTCTCAAGCGACCCACCTGCATCAGAAGCTGTCGTGAGGTTAATAAAGCTAACGTAGCAGATATTCCCATGCAGTTGCTTGACTGGCTCAGAGACATGAACCATTTCAGGAGAATAAGACCGGACTTAAATGGACTAATTTTCATGCAGACCCCTGCTGGATAGACTCATGATCGGAATAGAGTTAAGGTTCAATTTAGGTTCATCGATCATGTACTGATCATGTAGACGAAAGATTGCCTATATCAGGTACATATGAACGTAAGTCTTTTTATTTGTTCGATCACATGTACTCAGGTGGAGGAAATGATTTGAAATACTTGTATGCACTTATGGGGATATTCCTGCTGCTGGCCGCCACTGCCGCCGCAGGGAGCTTTAAAGCTGAGATGGACGTTGATACATATTTAGATGCGGATAATGCCAATCAAAGCTTTGCGGATAGCGATCTACTCTGGGCAGCTTCTCAGGGCGGAGAGCCCATAGATCAGGTCTACTTGAGCTTTATCAATCTTTTCGGCAGCCAGGGAATCTTCAAGCTGGAGCAGATTACATCGGCAACATTGACTCTTGACGCCGCACAAGTCGACAAGCCCGGTAAGATCACGGCTTACTTCTTGCATGGAGAGACTTTTGAAACAGCGACCTGGGATGATAAAGAAGATTATAACGCCGAGGTTTCTTCTTCCCCGGTGGATGTTGATGAAACGGGTAGCTACACATGGGACGTGACCGATATCATAAAGAAAGCTGTTGAAATCTGCGCAGAAGGGTGCCCCTACTCCATTGTATTAGTGGCAGAGGACGACGCTTCTGTAGCATTCACATCAAGCGAGGCTTCCGGGGATAAGCGGACCCTGGAGTATGTCACTGAAGAGTGAATGCAAAAAAGAGCGTATTCATTGGGCCCGGCAATAAAGGCAAACTGTCAAGAGATGCTCTAAAAGATTAATTTGATTGGCCGGGGGATTATTGATTCCATCCCCCCGCCAAGGCCGGCTTTTTTAACGCATGTCTCTTTTCCAGGCAAATTTGGGCTGATAATGCCAAGGATATATTGATCTTGTCCGCCAGATACGAAACCCTTTCCGCCGCATATGAACCCAAGGATCATGGGGATTTTATACCTCTTCTGTTCTCTTAGGATAACTGATGCGCTCTACCATGCCTCGCATTGCTGTCACCAGTCTCATCCTCTTGCTCATACTGCTCTTTAGCATAGCTCCGGTTTTTTCGAATGGCTTCATAGCTACTGGGAAAAATGCCGCAGATGCCACCGAAGTCATACTCATCAAGTCCCCTGGATGCACAAAATGCGCGGCTGCGGAGAGAGTTCTTGAGAAGGTCGGGCAAGAAGCGCCAATCAATGTAACCGGACAATACTATTATTCTGATGAGGGGCATCGCATCATCAGGCAGTACAGGGCCAAGGATGTTCCTGCCATCATAATCGGCATGCAAGTTATAAACTATCGGGATTATGATGGAGATAACGCCTTACTAGAAAGCCTCATCAAAGGTGCCCTGGCTAACCAGACCCCCATTTACCCAGCTGCATTCAACCTACCCGTCAATGAGAGCACAAAGCAAAGCCTTGGTGCTGACTATACCAATGGCCTGAGCCTGAATTTGCAGGAAATATCCCTTTACACTATCTCCGCTGTTTTAGGGGCAGGCCTGGTGGCGGGCTTCAATCCTTGCCTGTTGGGCATTTTGGTCTTCCTGGCGGCATCGGTCCTCTCCTCTTCGGGGAAGAGGCGAGAGCTGGTGATGATGGTGGTATTTTTCTCCCTGGGCATCTTTACCATGTACTTTCTCTTCGGCCTGGGCATGCAGCAACTGCTGCAGACGGAGGCGATCGCCAGTGCCTTACGCTATATCCTGACCGCCTTTCTCTTGCTGGCCGGCCTCTCTCAGGTCTGGGATGCGCTGCGCCTGAAGAATGGAAGGCCCTCCCTGTTCCGGACGGACTGGGCACTCAAGTACTTCCAGGCCGGGGTTGACAAAGGTCGCTTCAGCTCGTATTTTTTTGTCGGAGCGCTCTTCTCCCTGGTCAAGGCCCCCTGTGTGGGCGCCATCTACCTCGCGATACTGGATCTTCTCTCGGCGAGAAGCTACTTTGAGGGTGCTGCCTATCTGTTCTTCTTCAACCTGGGGGTAATTCTGCCCATCATCCTCCTGGGCGGGGCAATTGCTCTGGGCATGAGTCCTGAGCAGGTGGACACTTTTCGCAAGGATCACAGAGTAGGAATGAGGCTGGCCACGGGCTTAGCCCTGCTGGCGCTGGCGCCGCTTATCTACTGGCAGCTCATTTAAGCATCGATATGAGACTGATATCATTGCAGATTCATGCCTTGGAAATCGTCTTTGTGCGTCCTTTGGCGTCCTTTGTGAGCTTTGCATCGTTGTGGTTTATTTTCGTAGCCGCATGTTTCAACTATGGGGTTACGAATTTTCCTTGGCAAAAGGATTAAAATAGAGAGATTGCTCACCTCCATTTCGAGGTGAATCTTTTTGTTTTTAGTTGGAGAGGCTCTCATAGGAAAGGAGCCTGAGATTGCTCATATCGATCTGATCATCGGAGATAAGGAAGGGCCTGTAGCCACGGCTTTTGCCTCCGGACTCACGCAGCTTTCGGCGGGGCACACGCCCCTTTTAGGTGTTATCCGGCCCAATCTGCCGCCCAAGCCGTCCACTCTCATCGTACCCAAAGTTACAGTGAAAAATATGGATCAAGCTGCCCAGATCTTCGGCCCGGCCCAGATGGCTGTGGCCAAAGCTGTGGCAGATGCGGTAGCGGAAGGCATAATTCCCAAGGACAAGGCGGAGGACCTGCTGGTAATAGTATCTGTGTTCATTCATCCCCAGGCAAAAGATTACGACGCTATCTACCGCTACAACTACGGAGCCACCAAGCTGGCCCTGGAAAGAGCCATGACAGGATTCCCGGATGTGGATCTGATGCTCTACGAGAAGGACCGGTCCACCCATCCCATCATGGGCTTCCGGGTCACTCGCCTCTGGGATCCACCCTACTTGCAGGTCGCCTTCGATCTGGTGGACGTGGCCGAGGTGCGCCGCGTGCTCACGGCTCTGCCGGAGAGCGACCATATTCTCATCGAGGTGGGAACGCCCCTGGTCAAGATGCTGGGCATCAGTGTGGTCAAGGAGATTCGGGCCATTCGTCCGGGCGCCTTCGTCATACTGGATCTGAAGACTCTGGATACGGGCAACTTAGAAGTGCGCCTGGCGGCAGACTCCACTGCGGACGCCGTGGTCATATCCGGTCTCGCACCCAAAAAGACGCTGGAGCTTTCCATCCGGGAGGCCAGGAAGACCAGCATCTACTCCATCATCGATATGCTCAATGTGCCCGATCCGCTGGCTGTCTTAAAGGGCCTTGAGGTACTGCCCGACGTGGTCGAGCTGCATCGGGCCATAGACATGGAGAAGAGCGCGCACGCCTGGAGCAACATCGGCGAGATCCAGGCCCTGGCCAAAGATGGTCGGAGGCTGCTGGTGGCTGTGGCGGGCGGCATTCGCGTGGACACGGAGGGCGCAGCTCTCGCGGCAGGCGCGAACATCCTGGTAGTGGGCCGGGCCATCACCCGTTCCAAGGATATTCGCGACATGGCCGAGCAGTTCCTGACAGGTCTGCAGCAGACGGAGATCGACCAGTACCGGGTCATGACGGACTTCTAAGATCGCAGATCTTGGATGATCCGCTTCTCTATTTTTTTATTATTACTATTATTTCTGGCACCGAATGTAGGCAGCGCCATCGATGTTCAGGTTGGCCAGCAGGCTGTGCCCAGCGGAGCAGTCATCCTGGTGATGGACGGCCTGGGGGCGTCTTACGTCTATCCAGAGCATCGCGCCTACGCCTTAGACGGCTCGCCTCTGGAAGGGGCCGTGCTCTTCAACCTTACCGGCGGAGGGGCGCGGGCAGTGGATGTCCAGGTTCCCGTTCCCGAGACTACCAAGAGCCATAGCGTCCTTATCACTGGCACCTCCGGCACCGATCCGCAGTATCTCGGCCCCACCATCTTTGATGCAGCTCGCGAGAGCGGATACCTCTGTCTGGCCGTGCTGGAGCGGGGCGATAGCATGCCAGTCTTGCAGGAGATGGACGGAGTTCTCTATCTGGGCGACAACGCCCTGCACGGGGCACAGCCCACGCCTGGCTTTCGGGCCGGTGCGCCCCGGGCCCTCTCTCCTCTTTTCCAGGAGTGGCGGGACAGGTTTGCCGGCTACACCTTTGAGCAGGGCGCAGCGGGCTACGCCGGCTACAACGCTTGGGCTCTGGATGCGGCATCTGATATTGTCGAGCACCTGCCCGGCCAGCGCTTTCTTATGCTGGTGAACGTGGGCGCAGTGGACAGCGCTGGGCATAACCTGGGCGTGGATGGCTACCTGCAGACGGTGCAGGCC
>DATLBD010000039.1:0-18862 GCA_035527135.1 Methanothrix sp.
ATATCAATAGCTCTTGGGCAACCGGTAGAACAATTACGCTTTGCTGAAGAATTTAAAATCTTCGAAGGAGAAGTCATTTTAAGCATGATAATTTTGGTCTTGGTCCCAGTACTGGAAGAACTGGGATGGCGAGGTTATGGCGTTGATAGTTTGGCCAGCAAATTTAATTTATTCAAAACAAGCATAATCTTTGCTGCCTTGTGGGGTATTTGGCACTTGCCGGTTTTCTTTATCGATGGTTCATACCAAAGTACGTTATGGAAGCAGCATCCTTTATTTGCTATTAACTTCTTTGTCGGTTTTTTTCCCTTAGTTATCATCATGAATTACTTATTCTATAAGAATCTGCGCAGCATATCTCTGATCGCTCTATTTCATGTTCTCGCTAATTATTCATCTGAGCTTTTTGAAGCCAACCAGATTAGTAAATGTATATTTACACTTATATTAACATTAGTGGCTGTGATAATCATAATCAGAAATAAAGGTTTCTTTTTTAGGGATAAAATGAGTATAGATATAATTGATCCAGCAAACAAAGGAAATTCAACGAATGACGATAAATATCCAACCTGAAGAGAAAAAAAATTTCCATGCTCAATGTTTTATCCATTCGTGATTTCCGGTTATTGTTTGCCGGAGTTTCCACCTCATTACTGGGCGATCAATTTGCCCTGATTGCAACTCCCTGGTTAGTATTGCAACTAACCGGCGACCCATTAGCATTGGGAATTGTGCTGGCGCTGGAAGGTATTCCCCGAGCCTTGTTTATGCTTTTTGGGGGAGCAATTACAGACCGTCTTTCTCCACGAATTATCATGCTGGCTTCAGACATTGCACGCTTTGTGTTGGCAGCCTTGATGACGGTAGCTGTTTTTACCGGCATGGTCCAAATGTGGATGCTATATGCCTTTGGCCTGGGATTTGGATTGGTAGCTGGGTTTGCCATACCCGCCGGGAATAGCATTGTACCCATGCTGGTAAAAGAAAAAGATTTGCTGGCTGGCAATTCATTAGTGATGGGCGTTGGTCAATTGGTTGGATTTGTCGGGCCTGTAGTGGCGGGGATCTTGATTGGCAAATTCTCCGATTCTCTCTTTGGCATTGGATTAGCTTTTGGCATTGACTCAGTCACCTTTGCTATATCAGCCATGATGCTATGGCTGATGCATCTTGGCGGAAAGCTGCATTCTTCAACCGATGCCCTGGACAAACAAAGTGTCTGGGCTGCTATTATGACCGGTCTTAGATATGTGTGGAAAGACGAAGCGTTACGTTTGATGTTTCTGATCATCGCTGCGGTTAACTTTTTGTTTGTCGGACCAATTCTAGTAGGTATTCCTGTATTAGCCGATCAACGGCTAGCCGAAGGAGCAGTAGCATTCGGGTTGCTGATGTCCGGCTTTGCAGGCGGTAATTTAGGGGGTTTTCTGTTGGCTGGAGCACTCCCTAAGCCAACCGGAAGGACAATGCGCCTTTTTCTGATCGTTTTGTTGGCTGCTTTTGGAATAGTGATGGGGATAATGGGATTTATCAATTTGACATGGATAGATTTCGGATTAATGCTACTGCTTGGTCTGGGCAACGGTTATGTCACAATAATCTTATTCACCTCGATACAAACCCGTGCCCCCAGAACAATGCTGGGGAGAATTATGAGTTTGCTCATGTTGTCAAGTATCGGATTAGTTCCCGTCTCTCAAGTCATATCGGGAGCAATCGGTGCCTGGAATTTGACCTTGCTATTTGTTTCGGCTGGAGGATTGATTGTGTTGGCTGCAATCTGGACTGCCTTTCAGCCTGCCCTGGTTACCTTTAGTGAAAGCCTATCCGCGAACAACTGATTTTAATATCTACTAAGTTAAATTAAGCTCATTCAATTCGTTCGAGGTCAAGATGGAAATCCTGTATGCCTATGATGGACACGGGAGGAGAACGGGCATTATTATTCCTTTCCGGTTATGGAAACAAGATAAGCCAATTGGCATTAGGCCCGACGAAAGGTGCTGACTCGAACCCAACGGAGTATAAAGGTATACACATGATTCAAGGAAATTGCATCGTAGCGGCTATGATCTGGTTGGGATCTTCTTGGTGACATCTGCCGAGAAAAAGTCTCCAGTAGCTTGATAACTCATGACAACCAACACCTTTATACGAGGTTTTGGCTTGAGAAACGGTCTTCTTCCCGGTTTCGAGTTCTCCGTGGTCCGCCGGCACATAACCTTTCACAAGTGGCGCACCCTTCTCTCCGTAGCAGCGGTCGCGCTGGCCGTGGCCATGTCAATAATCTTTATCTCCATTCAGAATGGCTTTTCCGATTTCCTCTTCGATATCGTCTTTCGCTTCCTGCCCCACATCACCGTCAGCCCTCCGGAGGGCGAGGATTACCTTCACCTCTACCGGAGCATTGTGGATGTCTGCTGGGCTTTGCCGGGTGTGGTGGGCGTCTCGCCCAGTCTGGCGGCCCCGGCTACACTCAGCTATAAAGACAAATCCGAAAACGTAGCCATGATAGGCATTGACCCCGTGGAGGCGGAGAGAATCACCCAGATCACCCAGAATATGCTGCAGGGAGAAATCACTTCTATCCAGGGCGGCAAGAGGGTAGTCATGGGCCAGGCCCTGGCCAAAAAACTCAAGGTAAGGATGGGAGACACCGTTTCCGCGAAATTTCCGGATAGCGTTCCCGTCAACCTGGTCATATCCGGCATCTTCAACTTCGGCTACAAGGAGGTGGATGAGGGCGCAGCCTACGTCTCCCAGGAGACGGCTCGCGGCTTTTTAAACGAGGGTGATGTCGTGACGAGCATTGACATCAAATTGGCCGATCCCTTCCAGGCTCAGGCGGCGGCGGCCACCCTCCGATCTCATGGTTATAACGCCAAAGACTGGCAAGAGCTTTTCCCGGACATCGTCAGAACTCTGGCCTTCGAAAAAACGCAAAATGCCATAACCATGCTCCTCTTGATGATCATTGCCACCTTCGGCATCGCCAGCATCATGAATATGCTGGTAGCCGAAAAGACGCGCGAGATTGGCATGCTTATGGCTCTCGGCGCCAATCCGGCCAGCATACGCCGGCTTTTCCTGCTGGAGAGCGGGGTCCTGGGCCTCATGGGTGCCATTTCCGGCTGCGCTCTGGGCTTAGTGACCTGCTTAGAGCTGCGAGGAGTGGAGATCCAAAACGCCATGGGCGAGATGATGGCGCTGCCCATTGCCCTCAATCCCATGGACTTTGTCCTCTTCACCATCCTGGCCGTCCTGCTGAGCATCGCCGCCGGTTACTATCCGGCCAGAAAAGCATCCTTGCTGGATCCAGTTATTGCCCTGAAGGGATAAGCTCATGTTCGAACTGGAAATAGCCAAGAAACATATCTCCTCTGATCCCAAGATGGTTCTCTTCACCGTCCTGGCCGTGGCTCTGGCAATTACCGTTATAGTAGTAATGATGGGCATCAGTGAAGGCTATCGGAGCGAACTGGTCAGCAGTCTGGTTGAGAACAATCCTCATTTGATTGTCAGCCCCAAAGAGGACGAGGATTATATCACCCTTTATAGAAGTCTCTCCGCCATAATTTTGCGCTATCCCCAGGTGGATGCGCTCTCCCCGCGCGTGCTCGGCAAAGCAGGAGCTAAACACAAGGATAAAGTGCGCGGCGTAAGCTTCATCGGAGCCAATCCTCAAGAGGAGGATCGTCTGCAAAGAGTGCAAGAAGATATGGTCTGGGGCAGCTACACCGACTTGATATTCAAAAAAAGGGGCGCGGTACTGGGAGCAAAGCTTGCAGAAGAGCTGGAGCTGGTTCCTGGACAGAAATTTACCCTCTCTCGCCAGAATAAGACACTCAATCTGGAGGTTGTCGGCCTCATAAGGACGGGAACGGGCTTGGATGAAACGTTGGTCTACCTTCCTCTTGATACCGCCCAGGAGCTATTGGAGCAGCAAGACGTAGTTTCCGAGATAGGAGTTCGGCTCTCGGACATCGATGCCGCGCAGGCGATCGCGTCCGACTTAAATTCGCGCCTGGCTTATAAGGCAGAAAGCTGGCAGGAGCTAAACAAGGATATCTTGCAGGTATTGGATACTCAGACGGTGATCCTCTACATATTCTATGGTTTGATTTTTGTCATAGCCGGATTTGGCGTGGCCAATACAATGATCATGACTGTAACCCGAAGAACAAAGGAGATCGGTATATTATTGGCGATGGGCGCCACCAGAGGGTCAATTGTAAAGATCTTCCTCCTGGAAAGCCTGATCCTCGGCCCGCCTGCAGCACTTTTTGGCAGTGCCCTGGCCTACGGCACGGCAAAGCTAATTGAAGCCTATCCTGTTCCGCTGCCCAGCGACATATACCAGGTCTCCAGACTAACGGTACTCCTCACGCCAGAAACCTTTGCCCTGGCGGTGGGCTTTGCTTTGGCTGTGAATCTCCTGGCAGGATTGTATCCGGCTTATAAGGCATCCCGGCTGGATCCAGTGGAGGCCATCGGCGAATAATGTTGAACATGGAGAATGATATTGAATCTAATGAATCCAAAGGGATCTGAAAATGTGGAAGATGGCTGACACACTGGCCGTGACAATTGCCGTCAGGCACATTATCGCCCGAAGGCGCCAGACCGCCCTTTCCATCATAGCCGTAGCCTTGGCTGTGAGCATCTCTGTTATCTTCACTTCTCTTGTCACCGGTCAGCAGCAGATTCTCACCGATCTCGTGGAAGAAAAGCTCCCCCATGTTGTAGTCAAGCCCCAGCCGGGCGAGGACTTCATTCACCTTTATAACAGCCTGCTGGATAGGATCGGCACCCTGTCGGGTGTAAAATCCTATGCTCCATCCCTCTCCACTACGGCGACACTATCCCGCAAAGACAGGACCAAAAACGCTCTGCTGAAGGGATCAAATCCCCTGGAAATGGACAGGATCTACAAGATCGGCTCATCAATGGTGCAGGGCGATTTAGGCAGCATTCAGCAGACTGGCAAGGCAGCCATCGGCCGCGACCTGGCCGAAAATCTGGATCTCAAATTGGGGGATAAGGTTTCGGCCACATTTCCCAGAGCCCGAGCAACCGATCTAACCATCACAGGCATCTTTTTTACCGGCACTCCTCTGGATAAAGGCGTGGCTTTTGTCTCCTTAAAGACAGCCCGCAATTTTCGAGATGAGGGAGACGTGATAGATGCCGTCGAGATCAGCCTGCAGGACATTGCCCAGGCAGAAAAGATGGCCGCCCTTATCACCGCCTGGGGCTACAATGCGAAAAGCTGGCAGGAGAACAATCCCGAGATCATGCGGGCTATAAACATCGGTGGCTTTTGGACCAGATTTTCGGTACTTCTCTTTATGGTGGTGGCCTTTTTCGGTGTGGCCAGCATCATGAACCTGCTGGTAGTGGAGAAGACAAGAGAGATAGGCATGCTCGTGGCCATGGGTGCCAGCAGATCGAATATTCGGGATATCTTTCTGGTGGAGAGCGCTATCTTAGGCCTCATGGGTGCGGCAGCAGGCACTGCTCTCGGCCTGGCGGGCGTACTGCTTCTTGGAAATGTGCCCTTTGAGATCGCAGCCGGAGGCAGCGAGATTACCACTCTGCCCCTCATCATAAATCCCTGGGAGATTCTCTTGCTCGCCATTTGGGCTGTAGCTTTAAGCATAGTGGCCGCCGTCTACCCGGCCAGAAAGGCCTCAGGACTCGATCCGGTCATGGCCTTGCGGGGCAGCTGAGGGCGAAGGATATGTTCGAGCTTTTCATTGCCTGGCGGCACGTGGCGACCAACTGGAGGGGCACCGCCTTTACTATGATTTCCGTAGCCATAGCAGTAGGTATCATCATCATGTCTCTTGGACTTACGGAAGGGGTGAGGGTGCAGATCCTGGAGAACACGATAGAGAAAAATCCGCACCTCATAATCAATCCCAAGAAGACAGAGAGCCACATCAATATGTACCGGACGCTCTCTCTCCTGATGGCAAAATATCCGGGTGTTTTGGCGGTCTCGCCCCGGCTGGTGGGCCAGGGAGCAGCAGGTTTCCAGGATCGGGTGCATGGAGTGGAGTTTGTGGGCGTGCACCCCTTAGAGGAGAATCAGCTCATGGCAGTGCAAGGGTCCATGATCTCCGGCAACTTCACCGACCTCATATTCAACAAGAAGGGCGCCATCCTAGGAGTGAAGCTGGCCGAGAGCCTCAGGATCAGGCCGGGCGGCGACTTCTATCTCTATTTTAAGAATAATTCCGTGCGACTGAAGGTCATCGGTCTGCTGGAAAAGGGAACCGTCAAGGATGAGACACTGGTCTACATCCCATTGAACACGGCCCAAGAGCTTATCGGCCAGGGAGACGTGGTCTCCGAGATCGGGGTGAAGCTGGCTGATTTCACAAATGCTCCGGCCATGGCCCTGGAAATGAATGGGAAAAGCCCTTATAAAACCACCAGCTGGCAGGACTTCAGCAAAGAAATAGCCAGATTCGTGGGCAATCAAAATGTGACAAACATGCTCTTCTACATATTCATACTATTAATATCGGCATTTGTAATAGCTAATACAACGATCATGGTGGTCAGCAGGCGGAAAAAGGAGATAGGCATCCTCATGGCCATGGGGACGGAAAAGCGGGCCATACTCAAGATATTCTTGCTGGAGAACATGCTCATCAGCGTACCGGGAGGAGCCCTGGGCTGCTTGCTCGGCCTTGGCCTGGCCAGGCTGATATCGCTGCTTCCCCTGGATGTGACAAGCACGGGTGGAGGCAACGGTGGGCTGCTTATTGTATCCCGTCCGGAGTATTTTGTCTACGCCATGATCTTTGCCCTGGCCCTAAATTTCATCTCCGGAATTTATCCGGCCTATGCAGCGGCGAGGCTCGATCCCGTGGAGGCGATAGCAAGTGAATGACGACATAATTGTGCTCAAAGACCTGAGCAAGATCTATGGAAACGGCGTAGAAGTACGGGCTTTAGACGGTGTCAGCGTCAGGATCGAGGCGGGCGAGTTCGTGGCCATTGTGGGTCCCAGCGGCAGCGGAAAAAGCACGCTGCTCAACATGATCGGCCTATTAGATACGCCCAGCGTTGGTCAGATCTTTCTCAAAGGGATCGATGTCAGCCAGGCCAGCCCGGAGGAGCGGGCCAGGCTTCGCAATCAAGAGCTAGGCTTCGTTTTTCAGTATCATCACCTCATCCCGGAGTTCTCAGCCCTAGAGAACGTCATGATGCCCATGCTCATCGCTAAAAAGAGCCGGGCAGCCGCTAAAGAGAGGGCCCTGGAACTCCTGTCTGCTGTGGGCCTGGCCGATCGGCAGGACAGTCGGCCCAATCAGCTCTCCGGCGGCCAGAACCAGCGGGTGGCCGTGGCCCGGGCACTGGCCAACGGGCCGTCCATAGTGATAGGCGATGAGCTGACCGGCAACCTGGATACAAAGTCCTCCGATCTCATCTATAACCTGCTGCGGGAGCTGAATAGAAAGATTAACCAGACCTTCATTTTAGTGACGCATGACATGACACTAGCCGAGAAGACGGACCGCATCCTGCGGATTGTGGACGGCAAACTCGTCTGCGAGATGAGGCGCAAGGATGGTGGCTTTGTCACTATTGAGAGCTGTGAACTGGGAGAGGATGATGGCAAGATTAGGCAACTATAGATTGTCTGGAGGTGTCCTGAGGCGGCAAAATCCAATGTTGCGACAGGTAAGATTGATAAGCTTCCAAGCTATATCATATAGCAGAGGAATTATATGAGCAAACAGTTTATGCATTTTACATGCGTCCTGTTCATGATGACTGCCCTCCTCGCCGTCTCCGCTCAGGAGGATACTACGGCCTTGAGTAATGACACTATGAACAACACAACGTTATTGAATAACACAACATTGAATGCTTCGGTAAATGAGACTACAAGCGAACCTGTGAGCATCGCATCAAATGAAACCATGATTGAAGCTCTAATTTTACCGGCAGAGACTGCTAATGAAACGGCCCCAATCGAGATCATTTCTGCTGAAAATGAGACATCCCCGGCGGCAAGTGAGATCATTCCCGTCCAAAATGAGACTGTAGCGGTGCAAAATGAAACGGCACCCAGCCAGATCGAGGCAATTGCCGCTCAAAACGAGACCATGCCGGCTCAAAATGTCACCATGCCCGAGAATGTCACAGCCGTAGAAGAGACGGTCAGTACTGCCAGCCCAATGCCTGCGGCCCCACAGTCAGGAGCAATGCAGATAGGGTCCGCTGAAAAGACTGCCTTTGCCATTGGCGGCGAAAGGACTCCATCACTTTTCCCAATCAACAGCAAAGCCCTGACTCAAGAAGCTTACGAGGTCGGGCTGCCTGCCGAGACAATTATGGACCTGAGCGCTTTGCCGTTCTTTACCAACAAAATCTGAGTTTTCATCCCCATTCCAGGCGGATTCCTGGGTGTTCCCAGGATATTTTAATTTTTTAATTTTATGAAAATCGATTTTTCATAACGAGTGACCCGAGATTTCTCGCGATCATCCTCGCTATTGCAATTGCTGAAGAATGGTTAATTCTATTTCCTATTTCTTATTTCCTATCCAGGACCTTGATAAGATGATAGCCAAACTGGGTCTTCACCGGCCCCAAGATCTTGCCCTTCTCGCCCTCAAAAGCGGCCTTTTCGAACTCCGGCACCATTTTGCCCTTGCCAAACCAACCCAGGTCACCTGCGCTCTTGCCTGAAGGGCACTGTGAGTACTTGCGGGCCATCTCAGCAAAGCTCTGCTGCCCCGTGGCCAGCTTTTCTGCAACCTCGAATGCTTTCTTTTCCGTCTTGCACAGGATGTGAGCGGCATGTACTTCTTTTACCATGGGCTGGGTGTGTGGAAAAGGAGAGATAAAAAGGTTATTCTACGATCTCCTGCACCCGGCCTACCTGGCCGTCTTGCAGCCTCACTTTAATGCCGTGAGGATGGAAAGAGGAATTGGTTAGTAGCTCCTTGACGATGCCGCGCGTCCTTTTCCCGGTGCGCTGGTCCTTCTTGAGGACGACGTCCACGGTCAGGCCGGGGCGGATGTCCTTCCTATGTTGTCCGTTCTTTGCGGGTGACATTTAACCTCTAGTCATATGTCTGTATGTCTGCTTGCTCCCTCGACACATTGTATCTCTTTCCTATACTTCAGGGTTCATGTCAATGGGCACATGCTCGGATTTAAGCATCTTCCTCAGACGAATCTGTATTCTTCCTTAGATCTTTGCTCCCCGCTTAAGTTGATCGCACATGTTTTACGACTATGACGACGCAATGAATGCTTGGTGGGAGATTATGCGAGGATAATATCATTTTTGATGCCCGGATTGATTAAAATTCAAGTGCCTTAAATTTAGTAGTCTTATTACAGCAAAAGAACTTTATACTATTTTTGGCCAAAACGTTATTGGCAAAATTTAATTTGGCCACATATTAAAGAGCGATATGGATGGGCAATGAGGCTAGTTATTGTATCAAACCGTCTGCCAGTGACTGTAGTGGAAGAAAGTCACGTGCTGCAATTAAAGAAAGCATGATGGGTTAGCGACGGGCCTATCCACACACGTAAATTCATTGAATAAAAATCCTTCTGGAGACATAGTTAATCTCTAAGGTGTGAGGTTTGAATATAATGCAGTTTCTCTCTCTGGAGAATAGAACATTATGGTCCGTGGCTGTTTTCATCGCAGGCCTGGTCATAACTTTTATCGCAACATATTATTTAAACAAGATTTTAATAAAATCATTCAATCAAGTTGCGCTTTCACAGCCAAAGCTTCTCACAACGATAGCCATAATGAGACGATTGATTGTCCTTTCTGTGGCACTTGTGGGTGTGATGGCTTCAACTTTTACGGCTTTTCCTGAATCATTGGGCATCATAACCTCGCTATTTGTAGCGGCGGGCTTTGCATCCATTGTTATAGGCATGGCAGCCCAATCCAGCTTTTCCAATGTCATATCAGGAATTATCAACTCTGTGTCTCAACCCTTTCGAATCTCTGATGCCGTAATGTTCAGAGATGAGTTTTGTTATATCGAAGATATGAGGCTGATTCACACTATCATGAGGACATGGGATAACCGGCGTCTGGTAGTGCCAAATTCAATACTGCAAAATGAGGTCATCATAAATTACAGCATGAACGACCCCTCGGTCCTGGTGCCCATCAATGTTCAGGTGAGCTACGAGTCTGACACTCCCAAAGCCATGCAAATCATGACTGATATCGCGAAAAAACATCCCGAATGCCGGCCCGCAGAAGGCATTCCCAGTGCGGTTGTTATGGAATTTCAGGACTCGGGCGTCTTATTGCGCCTGCTTTCCAGAGCGAAGGATCAGTCTGCAGCCTTTGGCATGGCTCGTGATCTTCTTTTATCGATAAAAGAGGAATTTGATGAGCAAGGTATTGAGATTCCTTACCCCAAGCGTCAATTGGTACTGGGAAAAGAGCTTCAGGATAAGCTTTCAGAGTTCGAAAGGAAAGACTCTCGTTCCAATATGAACTAAGAACTAATGTCAGGAGATCGGAATAAGTCCAGAGAATCGCAAAGATGGGCAGCTTTTGCGGTCTCTGTCTTTTCTGTCTCTGTCTACCTCTGTCTACCTCTGTCTACTTCTCCAGGGTTTCGGGCAATAAACATAAACCTAAACTCAAATCAAAATTTAGCTGCCATCCACAAGAGAAAAATAGTCCCAGAGACTAAAGGATGATTTAATGGACTTCTTTTCCCATGCATTGCTGCCATACCTGTTGGGCAGCTATCTAGGTCTCGAAAAAAGGCTTCTTGCAGCCCTGGTGTTGGGTGGGATCGCTCCGGACCTGGATGTTCTCATCTCCTGGATCAATAACATTTATCCGACCTCTCTTCTCCTGGTGCACAGAGGAATCACGCATACTCTTTTCTTTGGCTTCTTCTTCGGTCTGCTTATTTTTTATCTATTCTCTCGTGACCGAATTAAGAGCTTTCTTAGCAGATTCATCAAATTCGATCTCGACTTTTCCTTATACAGCCTCGCTTTTGTCTATGCCGGTGTTCTCCTCCACCTCTTTGTGGACTATACAACGACGAGAGGCGTTCCTCTCTTCTATCCCTGGGAGGCCGTCAGGTATTCGGCCAATATTTTTTCCCAAATAGAGCCGATTGCACTGATCGCCAGCCTCCTGGTTTTGGCCGAACTGATAAGGGAAAGGTCCCGGATAAAATTTAATAAAAATCTATTAATCATATTTATGCTCTTTTTTTTGATCATGGGCGGGATAAGAATTGAGGGAAAAGCATCTGCAGAGAGCTTTTTTAACGGCCAGAACGCAGAAATCTACCCGGATTCCAATCTCTTCTCGTGGGCAGTTTTAGAGAATAACAGCGACCAGTTCCTGGTTTATAAGTACGACTCTCTCATTGGAAAAGTCACCAACAGCTCGGTCTTTAACAGGCTAACCGTGGCCTCCAGCATCACGCAGGCGCAAATAGCAATAGATGCTGCCGAAAATCTCCCCCAGGTCAAGCTCTTTCGCTGGAGAGCTTATGCCGTGGCCATAAACGCCACCTCGCAGAATGGATCATGGATCATAGAGTACTACGATCCTCTGGTCAAGGCGCAAATGGTCAATTCCGGGCCCTTCTTCAGGCCGGCCTTGAAAGGGTATGGATCGGTTCAGGTTAAAGTGGAAAATGGCGTGGCGAGGATAGACGATTAAGGAAATTTGGGGGTTTATTGGTCCTCGTCGGAAATGATTTTGCAAAGCTATATCTAGAATTCAACATGTAATATCTGGCATGGATTCGCGCCGACGATTCTACATCATCTCAACAGCAATTATCATTATTGCAATTATCTTTGCCGTGTACCTTACCAAAGATTTTATATCAACCATTCTGTTGAGCTTTTTCCTGGCATATATTTTGGATCCGGTCTTTATGTATCTTTCCAGGCATGGCGGCAACCGTCGTCGGGCGTCAGCTCTGGTTTCCATGTTAATAATATTTTTTATACTTATATCTGTTTTCTTTGTAGTAGCCAATGCGCTCATTGAGGAGATGTCGAACTTATTGGGACTGGGTGGCATAGCCTATCTTCAGACACAGTCTTCCAACTTTTCCAGCACCATTAATGGCTTGGCGGACATGTACCTACCGTCTCAAGTTGCAGATTACCTGAAGGCGATAGGCGACATTCCCACAGCCCTTATTCTAATAGTCCAACCAGTTTTACAGAACAATATCATAAGCTTGGCCTCAAATTTGCCCATATACTTTGCTCAGATTCTGCTGGCAATAATTTTCACCTATTACTTTCTAGTTGATGGCAGGAGGATATTAAAAGAATTTATAGGGCTGCTTCCTGAAGAAGAGGTCGCCACTCGTTTCTTCGAGGAGCTGAACCTCATCTATGCGAGCCTTTTCCGAGTATTTTTCATAATCGCTCTGCTTACTGGTGCCATAGGCGCAATCGGTTTCCTATTGTTTGGGATACCCTATCCTTTACTTTTTGGGATAATAATAGCTATAGCCGCCCTGATCCCAATATTAGGACCTGAAATGATCTTTGGGCCGTTCGCCCTGTATTACATATTGACTGGAGACTATGCCAGAGGCCTGGCCCTGCTAGCCTTCGGAGTGATCTTCCTCACTGTAATCCCCAATAACCTGATTCTTCCACGCCTGGCATCAGTGCGCGCTTCCATCCACCCCCTGATCACCCTTACGGCATTTACGGCTCCGGTCTTTGTCATAGGTTTCATGGGCGTGATCGTCGGGCCCGCAGTCTACGGGTTTATTCTTGCAGCTTACAGGACAATGGCATGCCTGCGAGAAATGAAAACGTCAATACCAGACGCAGTAGCTGCGTCCGAGCTTGCATCAAAGCTACCATAAAAGCAGATCGAGATGAAAGTGTTCAGCGAATCGACGCTTTCCAAGCTATACGTGGCATCCAGCGTAAAAGAGGCAGAAATAGCAGATAGATGCTGCCGAAAAGCTCCCACTGGTCTTGCTCTTTCGCTGGAGAGCTTATGCCGTAGCCATAAACGCCACCTCGCAGCAGAACGGCTCTTGGGATATTGATTACTACGATCCACTGGTCAAGACGCAAATGGCCAATTCCGGGCCTGCCTTCAGGCCAGCCTTGAAAGGCTATGGATCGATTTGGATCAGGGTGGAGAATGGGGGGGCGAAGATAGATAGATGATTGAGGGGATCTAGGGATTATTGATCCTCAGCGCGAAGGATTCTGCAGAGATACAGATTAATATATTTATATATATTTTATTAATTTCAATAATAATTGCTAACCGAACGCTAACAAACTGAATGCGAATCCGATGAGTGAAGAAATATCCGCTAAAAGCTCTAATTGATCCCTTGATTTTGATTGCTTTAATGCCTGAATCTCTTTATAAATTTGCTCAAAATTTTCTCGATCGGAAAAGCTTTGAGCAAAATTCTCAACAGCTAAAAGAATTATCTCTTTTTTCTCCCCTAACTCTTTAAGGATATTTTGCTCCGCTGCTTCCTGAGCCAAACCTAATTCTGCTAAATTTTGGCCTTGTGACTCAATCATACGTTTAATGCTTTCCACATTCGTTTTTAGCCTAGAAAGATCCTGTCTAGCGCTACCAGATCTAAGGCTTTGCATAGTTAAATTGAATTCTATGCCTCTAAGGAGGTAAATTATCTCTTCGAGCTTAGTCATTCCAATATTATTCGGCACGCCAGTATTTTTGTTTTGATCCAAGATTAATTCTCGAATATAGCTTGGCTCATTTGATATCCAGCTTTGTTGAAGAAAAATTTGCTGGGCTTCCGGCACCATCCAATTGAACCAATCCTCTTGCGGAAATTCTTTAGCTATCTGGGCCAATGCTTCAACAGCAGCCAAAGTACCTCGCTCTTTAAGGTGGCGTATTATAGAATCCCTTAATTCTGCAATTTGATATTCGGGAGTATAGGTGAAGCCCCCCAGTGGTATGGAATATTCAGAAGGAGGACAATTATGGTAAAGCCATATAAATAATTTGGCTAAATAATCTTCTTTGGGAGATTTTTCTAAAATCTTGCCTTGGCGATAGGATTTACTAGCGGCATACAAAATTATTTCTTTTCCCATTTCTATATTATTTTCAATAATTGGCCAAATAATTGTCCAACTCGAATCTGAAAGATGTATTAGAAGATTTCCTCCAATAATAATCGCTTGTTGCCTTGTAACTTCTCCTGGGTACGAGGATAAGAATAAGGATTCTGCATATTTTCTGGCTTCACGAGAATCATGCGCTAGAAGGAAATCCAACAGATCACTAATGCATTCGGGATTTAACTTTCCATCTCTTGCTTTTGCAAGTAAAGCCTGGTGTAAGCCCCCATCCCAAATATCTTCCAAGTCGCCAATAATTGAAACACGACCCAACTCTGCGCAGTTTTTATCTATGAGGATAATCAAGGCATCTATTACTGATTTAGGCGCATGCTGATATGCCCTAGAGATTAGTTCATTTCGGATATCTTTGGAAGAGATATTCATAAGATGTGAAGGATACGCAATAATTGCAGGGGCCCATTTAACCCATGTATCATGAGAAATAGAAGCGAATAGATGGTGTCTTTCATTAAAAAGTAACCAGAATGCCTTATATCCTGCAGTTGCAGGTCGATGAATTTTATTTGTCCCGAGCCACAGGCTTATTTCAGGTTCTTGTGATGATATGTAATCAAATGCAATTTGAATTATCCGATCTCTTGTAAGCACATTTGCCTCCTTCCACCCAGGGAGGGAGGTCAAATCTGGTTCGAGTTCGTTTCCATAACGCTTACTGTCTGGCTCGAGCGTTAAATCCAAATTGAGCTGCCACCAGGCTTCATAATCACCAGATTCACATCTTTCCAGCAAATTGGCTATACGGGTAGCCGGTGGAGGGTTCAAGAGTTCTTTCCTTTCCTCTCTTTTTTCTATGAGTTCTTGCATTTCAAAATAGCGTTGCCTAATTTTATCTGCTTTAGGAGAATTTAAAGCTATAGGGGTAATGAGTGGTGCAAATTCTGGGTGAATGCCAGGATTTGTGTGATACACAGACAGGATCAAACTTATTTGATCTACTTTAGTTTTATCAATAATATAATTAGCTAGCCTAGCCCAACGATGTTGGTGGTCTATATATTTTGAAGTTTTAATCTGTTCTATTATCCAGCCAAAATCTTCATTTGTTATCATTGCGGGATTCGAATATATTAATACATGTAAATCTGACATATTATCAAATAGTGGTACCATTGCACTAAGTAGAAGTCGACGTTTAGTATCATCCTTAATTAATGTCTCTTTGAACTCAAGATCTCTTATAAATCTTGTTATGTGTCCCTCATCACTCTTATGCCTCGATATCATAGCCCTAGCGAGTCCGTCCACTACTTCTAGATGGTTAAGATAGTTCAAAGCTTTCAGCATTATTCGATCTGCTAAATAAGAAAAAGAGCTTAAATCATCCTCAATTTGTTGAGTTTCAATCCATTTTAGAGCGACCGGAAGGTCTGAAGGTTGAATATGTGGGACTATTTCATAGAAGAACACGCTGTAATTTCCGCTAAAATGCTCATTCTTGGGCGGTGTTATAATACAAAATAGCTCATTAGGTCCTATAGAATTCGGCCATAGCGCTTCTAAGCCTAAGCCCTTTAATTCATCGTCGGGATCTGCTCCTGCATCGCCAGTAGCTAATGGCCTTAATTTTTTTTTCAATTCATCCGTACCGAAATCAACTATATTATGTGCAGCCTCTTTGCGAAGTCTGATGTCTTGAGATGCATCTAACGCGATTTTAGCAAGACCATCTTGAAGCATATCCAGTCTACATGTTCTCGCTACACGTATTGCAAATATTTTTGACATAATGTTATAATTATTATTGAAAATATATTCGCTTAATTGCTCGGCTAGTCGTGGGTGATTTACTTTTCCATAAAGAGATTGCTCTTGCCAAGAAGGATAAGGTAATTTCTTTTCATCGTATAATGTGAAAAGAGTTTTTACAAGAATTTCTTTAAATTTATCATCTGTATCTACTAAATCGCATTTAAGCAAAAGAAGAGGTTCTC
This sequence comes from Methanothrix sp., assembly GCA_035527135.1. Taxonomy (GTDB): domain Archaea; phylum Halobacteriota; class Methanosarcinia; order Methanotrichales; family Methanotrichaceae; genus Methanothrix. The sequence continues at coordinate 16,095 of DATLBD010000039.1, forward strand.
TTTCTGCGACATATCTAGTCAAATCTGGCATCAAATTTGCCAGCCATATCGAAACGCCACGCAACTGTGGAATTAATTTCCCACTCGAATCTAATGGATGCGTTATAAGGCCTAGCATCTTTTCCAAAGGCAATTTATGCTGCAATAAATACCAAGCTGCAAGGTATTCTGAATATGTCTTATGAACCCAGCCCATGCGGTTCGGGCCACGAGAAGAGAATAAGCCTGTTTTAAGTGTTTCATAAACGGCATTTTCATTTATATTAAATGATTCTACTATAAAGTCTAATTCCATTACATTTTCCATCCCTCCAATTAATGTTCTAATGTGCACATCCTCTTTAGGCATATTTCCATAATTCGCGCCTGTCCAAATGGCATATTTGTTGGCAAATAGAGTAATGGCAGCAATTCTGCCGGCAACTATCAAACGTTGTTCTGCCGTGAAATCTCCTTTAAGCCGAGATGTTATTCGACTTTCGTTTGATTCCTCGCAAAGTAATATACATCCTCTTAGGTACAGGTCTCGTTGATTATATGGAAGATTATAGTTTTTCTTATATAGGTTCAGTAAAAATCTTAGGGTTAACGGTTTAATCGCAAGCGGAGAAACATTTTTGTAGTCAATCTCTTTTAAGAATCCGTTGGCTTCTAGATTATTTGCTTTAGCGGCCTTTATGACATCATTCTTAGTAAGAGGGACTAGTTCATAGATCTTTACTTTATCCTCCCCCCAAATTTCATTGAATTCCTTTTCTAAGAAGATTGGCCAATCTGCTGTTCTCGAAGCAATACGCAAATATAATCGCTCAATTGGATAATCTTTAATTTTATCAATCAATAAGCTTGCTAGATTACTAATTCTCAAGAGACATTCGTCCAGACTATCCATAAAAATATAGAGTATTTGATCTCCTTTCTTCCATGATAGGAATGTCTCATTATCGAATATATCTTTCAATAATCGGTCTTCACTTCCGTAAGAGCGAAGATCTATCCAAAGTGCTTTGTCACCTTTCTCGTGGATTTTTGTATCTATGGCTTCCTTTTCTACTTGCATTGTGCTACTTTTTCCAATCCCGGGTTCTCCAAGTAATATTAAGCAAGGAATCGCAGAAATTTCTTCTATAGTAACCAAATCTGGATTAAATAGGTGATTCTCACCAGGATCTTGAAGAAAACCATCAGAGGATAATATGAATTCTCCTTCCCTTGGACACCAATATCTTTTCCAATTGTATTTCATAGATTGCTCCAATTTAAATCAATAGTTTATTATCGACTTATTCGTATCTTTTATTACCATTATCATTCCAGTAGATATTTATGCTTTCCTAGCGCTCTGGACGAGCAGAAAGGATGGCTGTTGCTCCTGCTACAAAGCTATGAACGAAGGCTACAATATCATATATCTCCTGCATTTCACCAACCTCAAGAAGACCGGCTCGCATGAACTCAACCCAGCTCTCATCCGGGAGCAATCCCAGGACCCCGGCCTTCACCTCCTGCAGCCGGATTTTCATTCCTACGAGGAGGAGTTTAAAAAGGTGGCTCTGGAGCTGCGGGCGCAAGGCGAGAGAATTGACGCCGCTGTTTTCGGGCACATCGAGACCCACAAGCCGCTGGTGGATAGAATCTGCCGTGATCTGGATATCGATCTAATTCTGCCCATCTGGAAACAAGACCGTTCTCAGCTGATCTGAAAAAAACCAACCGCTCTGTCGATCCAGCGCCAAGAAACGCCGAGTTTCACACTCCCGGTCCTCGACTGCCGCCTTTTCAAAAACATTTCCTTTAGCTTCATTCACAGATCATTGTAAAGAGCATCCTACGAGGTCTACACCAAAAAGTGAAAGAGTCCGCAAAGGACGCACAGAGACGAACTAAAGAAATAAACCCCAGAAAACGGCAAGAGCAAATCCAGTCTACCCCATCAATCCGCTCGCCGCCAGGCATCCAAGCCTGCCCGGCGTTGAGGGTGCCCCACCCATCCCGCGCGTTTCACCGCGCGCGGCGTCCACTACGAAGTAGGTCGAGTAGACAAAGAGCCACCTTACTGCCGAGCGCTAACAAAGACCAGCGAGCAAAGACGGCGGTTGGCCGGGCCCGCCCGGAGAATATTTAGATAATTATAAAATAAGTTTTAGCTACATCGAGTGGTGACAGATGATTCAGCCAGGAACCGGTAAGTCTCACGCCCGAATTCTTGATTACCTACCGCCTCCCACCTCACTTCCCATGCACTCCGACGACCTCTCCCATAAAAACGCCGTCGTCTCCTGGACGGGCGGAAAGGATGGCTGCTACTCCTGCTACAAAGCCATGAACGACGGCTACAGGATCACTCATCTCCTGCATTTCACAAACCAGAAGAAGACCGGCTCACACGAGCTAAACCCAGCCCTCATCCAGGCTCAATCCCAGGCCCTCGGCCTTCCTCTCCTGCAGCGGGATTTTCATTCCTACGAGGAGGAGTTTAAGAAGGCGGCCCTGGAGCTGCGAAGTCAGGGCGAGAGAATTGACGCCGCCGTTTTCGGGCACATCGAGACCCACAAGCTGCTGGTGGATAGAATCTGCCAGGATCTGGATATCGATCTTCTGCTGCCCATCTGGAAGCAGAACTCCGAGAAGATCCTGAATGAAATCCTCGATGCCGGATTCGAGGTGATCTTGGTCAGCGTGAGAGATGGCTTTTTAGGAAAGGAATGGCTGGGCCGCAGGATTGATGGTCAGTTCTTAGCCGATCTGAGAGCGGCCAATAGCTCTGT
>DATLBD010000040.1:0-23401 GCA_035527135.1 Methanothrix sp.
ATCGATCCCAAGACTGGAGAGCCGGTGGATGACGGAGAGGAGGGCGAGCTGGTCTTCACCTCGCTGACGAGAGAAGCATTGCCTATGATTCGCTTCCGTACCGCTGACCTGACCCACGTCATATCCCGAGACACCTGTGAGTGTGGGAGAACGCATATGAAGATCGCGCCCATCACCGGTCGGCGGGACGACATGCTGATTGTCAAGGGCGTGAACTTCTTCCCCAAGCAGATCGAGCAGACGCTTCTCGGCATCCCCGGCATCGGCAACAACTACCAAATCATCGTAGAAGAGGTGGACGGAGTCAACAATGTGCGGGTAAATGTGGAGGCCGGTCCGGGAGTTACGGGCTACATGGTGGAAAAGGCGCTCAAGGAGACGCTGGGCTTCTCTCCTAAGGGAGATGTATTTCCTATAGGCGGCCTGCCCCGCCAGGAGGGCAAGGCGAAAAGGGTGTTTCACGAGAAGATAGGGAGGTAGAGATATTTGGGCAATTTTTAGCAGGCGCCGGAAGTGGACGAGAGTGGGTGTTGTCTCACACCGAGCTACTTTAAGAGGTTTTAAATAATAGGCAGAGCTAAAAAGAACCGTATTGAGAGGCCATCTTATGGATGAGATCACAAAACTTCGTTAGTTCATAAGAGACCAATTGCCTTACGGCGGAGCTGTGTATATATAATGTTTAAGGAATTAGATATTAGTGAAGACAGTCCTTTGAAATTCGAAAAAATTACTGCCACATTTATTCAGCCCTCTGTAATAGCTATCGCGTGTGGGATCAGGAGAGATAATGCAATTAATATTATTGGGACCGGATTTGGGATAAAACCACCTAGTGGATGCAGCCAAACGGATTTTTTTGTAACTTGTCGACATGTTATTGATGAGTTAGTGGATATTAAATCTAGAGATAAAACAGGATTAGGGAAATTGGGGCTACAAGATAGCATTACCCAGATCGGTGTTCAGGTGATTGGACAAGATAGAAAAGTCTCTTGGCATTGGCATGTTTTGGGAAAAGGCGCGCTGAAAACGCTCTCGATGATGGAGATGGACTTATGCGTCTTCCAATTACCAGGTTCTGGAATAACAGTTCCATCCCTAAATATTTCTGAAAATTGTATTCTTGGTTCCGAAGTAGGTGTATTGGGATTTCCAACAGAGGGCAACCTTCAAGTTGAATCCATCCAACCTTTTGTCGTAAAGACAATCATATCAAGTGTTCTCGATTACAAATTCACGAATATTGTAACCAAAGATGAAAAGGGAAATTCTGTAACGAAAGATCTAGTCCTCCCTAGGTTAGCATTAGGTCATCAACTAGCAGGCGGCTTTAGTGGAAGTCCTGTATACTCGATTCAAGAAGGCGGTGCGGTCTTAGGTGTTGTAGATTATACACCTTATATAGAAGATGAATTTTATAAAAAAATTAAAGATGAGGAAGGTCGATCACGAGATGAGAGTATTTACGCACAATATCCCTCCTTCACATCATTTGCAATTCCTGCAAAAATTATAAAGTCAAATTTAGAAAACTATTCTTACTATAAAGGAAAGGCAAAGAGTATGGGTGTGACAAGTTGCGAGTGGCGTGTTCCCAGAAAGGCGATTTATTAGTAATTTATTCTTAATATTTATATTCGGTGGCGTTAAATGCAAATTCAAAATGCTTACTCGACTCCAAAGGTCTGCCGAAGCTGCATATTCTTTGAGATCTAATGTACCGGAATCTATCTCTAGCTCATGGATGATTACCGCTTCGGCATTCACTATCAATGTAATGCTCTGCGCCCTGTGCCTGCCGCTTTTCACAATAACTGCAGGGCCTTGCATCGTGCGAGCCTTGGCGCAGATCTTTGCACCGTGAAAATAGAATCGCCCTCTTCATAGCAATCCATCAAACGGCCTCCAGACGGCCCTCTTTCTTCAGCTCGGCAGTGATGCGGCGCACCAGGTTAAAATCCCGCTCCAGATCTGGAGAGATCTCATCATGGTCTCCTTTTTTGCCGTCTCATAATCGACATCACGGCATTTTATCACCTTTATGGCAGCTAGCTTGTCATGGATTGCTTCTCTGAAGAAGTCCGATGCGTTTAGATAGACTCAGGCATCAATCAGATCTTGAATCTGCGTCAGCTCGCTTCGCGTGATCTTCGATCTTACTGCACTGGCCATGCCTTTAAATTAGGTTAACTTCAGTTAAAATACTTTGCCAGGAGATTGATTTGTCCCCGCTTGGGCTTTGATGGGATTGATTGCCCGCTCTATACCGTCCCGCAGGGGCTCACCGTGAAGCTCTTCTCGAAGACCTCTCTCTCCGGCGCTACCTCGGCGAAAATCTGTGCCTCGAAATGCTGCACCTCTGTATCCTCATTCAGCCAGGCATCGGGAGGCAGACCTGCCTTGACGCAGGTTTGGGAGAGGAACTCCAGCGGGTCGAAGCCCCACTCCGGTGCCACCTGGGGCAGGAGCAGGCCGGAAAAAGGTCCTTTGGAGACAATCAGCCCGTCCCTACCTATCTTCACTAGCTCGGGCAGCTTCTTTTTCGGCTCGGTATAAGGCTCGGGCTGGGTGAGTATTGTCACTTCCACCTCGATTCTCTTTAGCTCGTCCGAGAGCACGCAGGGAAAGCGCGGGTCGCGGGAGCAGGCATTGATGGCCGAGTCCACAATAGCCTTTCCCAGCGGCATGATTGGCTGGGGATAACCGATGCAGCCGCGCAGAGCTTCGTCCTCGTGCAAGGTCACAAAAACGCCTCGTTTCTCCTCGAAAACGGGCGGAAGATCCTGAGGCTCGATGATCTTCTTATTCTCTGTGTAGCCGGTAAAAGCCTGCCGGGCCAAGCGGACGGCCAGGCGGCCCTCTTCCAGTGTCAGCATAAACATCACTGTAGGACTGGAAACTATTAAAGAGTTGTGCGGCTCCGGCTTTGAGAAATCTTGAGAAATGTTTCTCTTCAGTTCCAGTTGAGACGATTCCAGTACTCGTACTCGTGCTCCCAGCTCTCTTTGTTCATTTTCACTAGCTTCTTGAAGTACTCTCGTGTCTCCTTTTGCATCTTCCTCTGCTCGATGTAGTCGCGCTTGCTCTTGATGTCCTCCGCCAGGGATTTGCCTAGCTCCGAGGCCTTCTTTTCCGCCTCTTCCTGGGCTTGCGGTCCCTGGGACATGGCCGCTCCCACGCTTCCCGTGACGAAGGCTCCGAAATTGAGCATCAGACCGTCCAGATAGGTCGTGACCTGGTCGTAGTTGCTGCCTCCGCTGGAAACGTTGCAGCAATACTTGCCTGTGAGAAGCTGGCAGTGAATGGCGTCGGCCATGCGGTCGATGAGCGTCTTCATCTGCGCTGTGACGGTGTGGAAGTAGTTGGGCGAGCCCCAGACCAGGCCGTCGGCTGCCATAATTTTGTCGTAAAGCCCCTGGAAGTCGTCTTTATGCACGCACTCACCGGTCTTGAAGCAGACCTGACAGGCGTTGCAGAATTTGATGTCCAGTTCACAGACATCTACCAGCTCCACCTCAGCACCGGATGCCTTCGCCCCGTCCAGGGCAGCCTGAACCAGTCGCAGGGTCGTACTCTTGGACCCCCGGGGGCTGGCGCAAATTCCTAAGATCTTCATATCTTTTCCTCCTTTTTTTATCCTGAGAAACTCTACGTTAATCTCTTTTTGCACTTTTTAATATTTTTGGCTTGGCTTTTTCCAAAACCACAATTACCACAATTCAGGTCACTACCGCCTTCTTGAAGACATGCCAGGCCACCAGGAACATGGCTGCTGCAAAGACCGTCAATGCCAAAAAGGAGATCAAAACGTCATGGCTGGTATAAACGTAATGAATACCGATGGCGTAAAAATCACTGCCCACTGAAAAGTAGCGTACCCCGTTCACCAGGTGAGTGAGCGGATTAAACTGCGATAAGGTTCGCACAATTCCTGGGAAGGCATCAATGGGATAGAGGGCATTGCTGGCGAAGAACAGGGGCAGGGTGAGAAGGGTGATAACGGCCTGCAGCCCTTCCGGAGTGTCCATGCTCATGGATATGGCCGAGGAGAGGAAGAGAAATCCTAAGGAGAAGACGCCCACAAAGAGAAGTACTCCCAAAACAGCCCCTACCGTCTGCATCAAGGTATAGCCGGGAAAGAAGCGCACGCCGATGAGAAGGCCAAAGCCCATGATGACCATCACCTGGATGAAGGACTTGGTGACGCCAGACAGGCTGATACCGAGGATGATATGGTTTCGGGGCATGGGGCTGGCTAAAAGCTCTCTCATCAGCCCCCAGTTCTTGTCGAACAGTAGTGTGATCCCGCCGAAGAGGCTAGTAAATAGCGTGGTCAGAGCAATCACTCCTGCCCCCATGAAGGTCAGGTAGGATACAGCAGTCACGCCCTCGGGCACGACCATGCCGGAGCTGAGCCGGGAGAAGTTGCTGGACATGGCTGCCCCGTAAAGCGCCATCCATAGAGCCGGCTGTATAAGTGAGACCACCAGAGCGATACGAAAGCGCACGAAGCGAAGCATATCACGCCAATAGATGGTCAAAAACTCCCTGGACATGTCATCTGCCTCCTTTGGGCTGGGGCAGCCGGTGCAGCTTCCCCGCTCCCGCCTCTCTGATATCTCGCCCCGTATAGTGCACGAAGACATCATCCAAAGTGGGCTTTTTCAGGTTAACGCTGACGATATCGATGCCCTTTTCCCGCAGCCGGTTCATTATGATGGGAAGGCAGTGCGTGCCATCGGTGTTTATGGTAACGGTCAGGCCAGCGACTGCTGCCTTGACATCCCTCACGGCCTTCATGCCCCTAAGCATGCTCTCCGCCGCAGCGTTGTCGCTGGTGTCCAGGTAGATCATATCGTTTCCCAGGGCATCTTTGAGCTGGGCCGGATAACCGGAGGCAATGATCTTGCCGTGGTCCAGGATGTCGATCCAGTTGCTGACCAGGTCCGCTTCGTCCATGTAGTGCGTGGTCAAGAAAATGGTAGTCCCGGAATCGTTGACTTTTTTAATGTAGTCCCACAGCCTGCGCCTGGTCTGCGTGTCCAGGCCGATGGTGGGCTCATCTAAGAAGAGCACCTTGGGCCTGGTCATCAACCCCCGGCCAATTTCAAGTCGCCGCTTCATGCCGCCGGAGAGAAAGCGGGTGCGCACATTCCTCTTCTCTACCAGCTCCACGAGCTTTATGATCTCCTCAATCCTCTCTTTTCGTTCCGCTTTGGGCATGGAATAGATGCGGCCATGAAGCTCCAAGGTTTCCCATACGGTGAGATCCCTATCCAGTGTCTCATCCTGAAAGACGATGCCGATGGAGCGGCGCACCTCCTGGGCCTGTGACGCCAGGTCGTATCCGGCGATCGTGACCGAGCCCCTCTGCACGGGCAGAAGCGTGGTGAGAATATTGATGACTGTGCTCTTTCCTGCCCCGTTGGGCCCCAGGAAGGAGAAGATCTCGCCCTCCCGGACGAAGAAGCTGACGTTGTCTACGGCTTTGAAGTCACCGTATTTGTATTCGAGATTCTTGACCTCGATGATTCTCTCGCTCATTTGCAGGGCGCCTTTCCATCTCTGAGAATTTAAAGATGCCAGATGGCTGCCAGGGAAGACAAAAGTCTTAACTTATTTGCCATCCAAATTAAGCCAGGTAGCATAGCAAAAAAAAAACAATGCAATATCATGGAGTGATTGAGTTGACCAAGACTGAGGATTTCTTGATGGAAGCTTTTGCCGGAGAGTCGCAGGCGAACAGGAAGTACACCGCTTTTGCCGCCCAGGCCGATAAAGAGGGCTTTGCACAGGCCGCCAAGCTCTTTCGCGCCGCAGCCGAGGCGGAGGCCGTGCACGCTGCCAACCACCTGCGTGCCCTGAAGGCCATTAAGACCACCAAGGAGAACCTGCGCGAGGCCATCGTCGGGGAGACGCATGAGTTCAAGGAGATGTACCCGGAGATGATTGCCGCCGCCAAGGCTGAGGGTGCCAAGGATGCAGAGAGGAGCCTGAGCTATGCCAATTCTGTGGAAGAGTACCATGCCAGGCTCTATCATGACATGCTGGATGGCCTGGATGCCAAGAAGGAGAGCTATCCCTACTTCGTCTGCCCGGTCTGCGGCATGACTGTGGAGAAGGAAGCACCGGACAAGTGTCCGGTCTGCGGTGTGAAGGGAAGCATGTTCAAGAAGGTCGAGTAGATCGGCATCATCCACTTTTTCTTCGCCTGTTATCAAAAACAATGTCTATTACTACCACTATTATCCTGCAACTCCGAGTAGTCGATAAATAAAAATAAATTATAAATTACTAATATAAAAATACATTTTTGCATGGCAAATAAGATATATAATCGAGATATTGCTAGCTATTAATAGCAGGTGCATTAGAATATGATTTATAACAGAGTGCTGATTCCTGTCCCATTAATTCTAAGAGCAAATACCTTTGGGAGAGCTTCTTCATTATTAAAAAATAAAACGTATTTAGAAGATTCAGATATAGATATCAAAATGACAAGGGAGATAGCAATACAAGTTACGCGCATGTTGATAACTCAATCCGCCCATGAACTCATTTTGATTTGGAATGATAAAGATCTAGAAAAACAGATTATGGAAGAATTTCCACCAACCTTGAAAATGCGAACCAAGTCAATATATCGTACAGATATTCCATCCAATTTTCTTTCCTTTTTTGAGCCTGTATGCAATGAGCGGATATGCAGTCCAACTTTAGATATGTTGATAAACGAGATTTTTTTATTATATACCGCATGCAAAGAAAAAACAGAAGTGGATATTCGATATACGTTTAATATATTAAATAACTGGAATACGATATTTAGTACATCAAAGTATTTAAAAACGTCGCCTGATGTTTTAGATTTGTTAGCTAAATTAAAGGGTTTAGTCAATGTATACAAATATTCTGATGAGATAGAATGTTTCGTTGACAACAATCAAGAAATACCTATTGATAGAAGAATAGAAGACTTCCTGAATGACGCATACATATATAAATTAAGTAAAGAGAAATACTATTTCGGCATTCCTTCGCGTGCTAAGGAATCTGTTCACAATTTCAAGCAACTTATCAAACGAGCTATTTTGGATAATTTAAAATGTACTATTAAGGGCGGCGTTCAACTTTATATTGCGAATTGTGAAATTGAATTACCTGTGCTCAATAACCAAGGTAAATATTATAGTCCACCTATCGTTCCTTTAAAAGATATATATCTATCTGAAATAAATAATTATATATCTAAAAATTCCCTGAATAGATTATACTTCATTGAAACAATGCCTGCATATAGGGCAGGATTCAGACTTTATGCATGTAACGGAAACGAATTTAATCAATCGCTAGTCGCAGAAGGTTTGAAATTTAATGGCGAGTATTGTTTAGGTGGAGATAATTGGATCGAAATTAATCTAAGCAATTCTAGGATCGGCCATTTAGTATTCTAATTAGAAATTACTAATATAATTATCTGCAAACGCGTGGAGGGACCGATAGAGGCAGAGTCGAGCAGATGTATTCGATTTTTATCTCTGATGGCGCTTTTATCTCTGCCATTAGCAGTGCAGGCAGAAGCTTATCGAGTGATTCCCGCTGAGGAGATCATCGAAAAGACCAAGCTGGGGCAGCCAGTGGAATACGACAGTGTCACTATTGTGGGCGATCTGAACATCCGCAATCTGGAGCTTCCAAATGTTTTTGTGGCGAGAACCCCATGAGGAGAAAGAATATTTTTCATTTAACAGAGAATGCAAAGGCTAGTCGTCTCTCCTATTGAAATTACAGGTTGCTTGATTTGGGTCTTTGAATCTCCCTGGAACCGTCCTGCAAGAGAACTTAACCTGCGTAATACGAAATTCGAAGGGTCCGTTTATTTGACCAAGACCCATTTCCAACAAGCCGCCAACTTCCGGTACGCGCTGTTCAACCAAGAAGCGTATTTTCAGGATGCCAAATCCCATGACCTGTCCTTCGATTACGGCCAGTTATCCAAAGAAGCTTTCTTCGACGGCGCTCGCATTAACAGCACACCCTCCCCTATCGAACCAAGTACAATAAGCTCAACATTCGCTGACGACGACACCGCCTACTACCTGTTGATTGAGAACTTCAAGAAGCAGGATTTTTCCGACGATGCCAATGATTGCTACTATTCTTATCGCTACAAACACATGTGGGAGCTGCTACGTCAGTGGAAGGTCGATAGCTGGTTCTTCGACCTCCTGGCCTGGGCAACCTACGGCTACGGCCTTCGCCCGGTGAGGCCCTTGGGCTGGTCTGTCCTCTTCATACTGCTGGGTGGCGCATTCTTCTTCGTCACGAAGAGCATCAGCAGGTCAAAGAGCCGCCCCGAGCCGTCCGGAAATAGACGGCGCGCCATTCGTGGCAAAGATAGCCCGCAACGAGCAAACGAGGCATCCATCTGGTTGGCACTTTTGCTCAGCGCCACCTGAACTTCACTTCCATGGCCAGCACCAGCATCTCGGCCACGCTCACGAAGTTCACTCCACTGGAAAAAGCCAGGTCTTCGTCACCTTTCTCAGCCCTTTGATTCGAACCATCTGAAAAGAGATGGACACTTCATGGAGCAAAAGGCATCGGGCTTTATGGGGGCACACTTGAACAAAGCAAAAAGATTTACCCTTTCCCAACTATCTGCCTTGCTATGAGATCGCTTATATTATTATCCATGGCTATTTTGCTCTGCAGCTGCGGAGCGATCGGCCAGACGAACATCACCTCTTTCGATGAATTGATGTCCAATGCGTTGCATTCACTGGTGTTCGACTCATCTGCCAAACTCGAGTCCTATCGCTTTTCCGCGGAGATGGAGCAGAAGATAGATCTGGTCAACCTCTCCTTAGAGCTGGCCAGCCTCCCCTCGGGCGATACCCAGAGGCTCTGCACGCGCTCTTTCGGCTACGGCATGGCCAACATGACCGATCGCGCTCTAAAGCTGTCCGTGGCCCACCTCACCTATGCAGAGGGCGATGAGGACAACTCCAGCGCCACGACTTTGGATGAGTATCTTATCAACGACACAGTCTACCTCAAAGTGGATGGAAACTGGATCGTCATGAAGGTGCCTGCGTGGGATGATTCCACGTACACAATGACCCAGCAGCTCAAAATGTTCAATCAGTCTCGCCTCTCCCTGATTGGCTCGGAGATGGTGGAGGGCCAAGACTGCTACAAGGTCCAAGCGGTGATGGTGAGCACCTTGGCCGATCAGCTCTCCGGAGATGTGGCATCTCCTGTGCCCATGCAGAGCATAAACCACTCTTACTACTGGATCACCAAAGACACTCACCTTCTTAAGAAGTTGGATGTACTGGAGATCTTCACCTTGAACTCGCAGTCTTTTGGCCTGCCTGCCAATGGATCCGAGGGCCAGGAGATGCGAGTAAATGCTGAGACCACCATGCTCTTCGAGGGCTTCAATGAAAGCGTAAATATCAAGCTTCCCGCCGAGGCTGAGAAGGCCCAGCCCTTCCCCATGGCCTCAGCAGAGGCTGTTCCCGTTATCCCAGCGGGCAATGAATCGAAGGTGAATGAGACAATGCTCAATGAAACAATGCTAGAAAGTAGTACAGCTCAGGCCACTGTGACGGCCTGAAGCAACATATTATTTTTTTTTGCGTGTTTAGCTCACTCTAATCGACATCAGTGAAGTAGAGGCGGCGCACCCGCGCAGCAAGCTGCGGGGCATCCCACATTTCGCAGTAAAGCTGTGATAGATATCATATTTTTAAATTGCTTTTATGTGTATAAATTATCAGTGTTGTATCACATATTGGTAAGAATAATTATAGTTATATTTATTAACACAACCCTTACAACGGTGTATTTTATAAAATTATATCTATATACAGGCCGTTCATGGCGGTGCGAATCTTATCTGGACTCGAAATACACACTCTACAGCGTTGAAACATACCGATTTTGTAAAAAGCCGATAGCAGAAAAATTAGTGAGCGTTCAAATCGTTAATGCGAAATGTGGGGGGCATCCAAGGCGCCGCCGCATGAAAGTGGAACCAGGTTAAGCTGATCCAATCCTAAGTTGAATACGCATGCCCTTCATCCCAGCCACTGCAAGCAGCGGGGTATTACGTTTGAAATAACAATTTTATGGAAATTTCTGTGTATAATGCTGTTTCCGTCATTCATTTTAGAGAGGGCCATCTGAAACGCACCAAGTCAAATCCACATGAACACATTGCTCAGGCAAGAAAGATGGAAAAATCGGATATAATCGCTAAGCCAATTATAAATGTAGTTTATTATTTTATATCTTATGATATTGAGTAAACTACTTATGTTAATCATTCACCATTAACTATGAGGATTAAGAACATGGCACTAATGACCTTCACCATCTTGGTCTTGTGGGGCCTGGCATTTTGGATAATCTCCGGCCTCAGAGGCTTGGTCAAAGAATAGACAAATTTCTCTCTTTTTAAGCGAACCATCTGAAAAGAGATGGGCGTTTCATGGAGCCAATGGCATCGGCTTTATGGGGGCACACTTGAACAGAGCAAAACAGATTTACCCTCCACCAACCATCTGCCTTGCTATGAGATCGCTTATATTATTATCCATGGCTATTTTGCTCTGCAGCTGCGGAGCAATCGGCCAGACGAACATCACCTCTTTCGATGAATTGATGTCCTCAGCTTTGCAGTCTCTGGTGCTCGACTCCTCTGCCAAGCTAGAGTCCTACCGGTTTTCCATGGAGATGGAGCAGCAGATAGATCAGATCAACCTTTCCTCGGGCGATACCCAGAAGTTCTACACACGCTCTTTCGGCTACGGCATGGCCAACATGACCGATCGCGCTCTAAAGATGTCCATGGCCGCACTTACTTATGCCGAGGGCGATGAGGGCAACTCCAGCGCCATGGCTTTGGATGAGTATCTCATCAACGACACCCTTTACCTCAAGGTGGATGGAAACTGGACTGCCATGAAAATGCCTGCTGTGGCTGATGCCTGGTCCCAGCAAAACACAATGACCCAGCAGCTCAAAATGTTCAATCAATCTCGCCTCTCCCTGATTGGCTCGGAAATGGTGGAGGGACAGGACTGCTACAAGGTCCAAGCTGTGATAGACATGAGCACCGTGGCAGATCAGCTCTCAGGAGAGGTGGAATCTCTTGTGCCTTTGCAGAGCATGAACTACAGTGAACTTTTCCGCAATATGAACCTGGATGTCTACTACTGGATCACCAAAGATACTCACCTTCTCAAGAAGACGGATGTGCTGGAGACCTTCACCGTGACCCCGCAGTCTTTAGGCGTGCCTGCCAACGAATCCGAGGGACAGGAGATGCGAATAAATGCAGAGGTTTCCATGCTCTTCGAGGGCTTCAATGAAAGCGTAAACATCAAGCTTCCCGCTGAGGCCGAGAAAGCCCAGCCCTTCCCCATGGGCCTCATGGCGTCCGCAGAAGCGGTCCCCGTTATCCCAGCTGGCAATGAAACAATGCTCAATGAAACAATGCAAGAAAATAGTACCGCTCAGGCCATCGTGACAGCCTGAAGCAACATATTATTTTTTTGTGCGTGTTTAGCGCACTCTAATCGGCATCATTAAACCTATTTCGTGATGTCTTGCGTCGCCAATTCCAGAGAGGAAGTTTTAAACAAATTTAGCTATTGATATCGTTTTTTTTTATTCAGCGCAAATTCTTTTCGTTATACTTTTTCATGGGCCATAATCGACATATATCGACTTATTCTTGATAAGCTAAAATCAGGGCTTCAAAATTTAAACATTTTATGCAAATATAATGATACTAAATACGGAAAAACTTCATCCCCAAAATGTCCACTCTGTATTTTATATTGCTACGAAAAGCAAAAAGCTTATTAACTAATAATATATCAATTCCAAGAATAGCGACAGAAAGTGATTGACCTCCTTTACCGTCGTCTACCTGTCGTCGGGCTCCGGCCAACTGCCAGGCCGGACTCCTCTTCTGAAAAAAAAACCCGATAGCGATCACACGAGTAGGAGCCGGCATGCCATGACCTCGCTGATGATCACAGATATCAGAAAAAGCGATTGTGACAGGGGATTTGATCTCGTCACCGCTATATTTCTCAGCAGAGATGGTTATGATGCCAGCAGATTGAAGTCCCTGGACGAGAAGAGCCTCCTGGTAGATAAAAAGCCTTTCATTCTGCTATAGTAGTCATAAGATCCTCGATGACGTCAATCTGGCTGTTGGGACTTCGGAGATTGTAAGCCTGGTGGGGCCCAACGGCTCGGGAAAGACAACGCTCATCAAGTGCATCGACCGTATTTTAAGGCCTAATGGCTGCATCTTTCTGGACGGAAGGAACATCGAGAGCTTAAGCCGGCAGGAGATCGCCAGGACCATCGGCTATGTTCCCCAGAGCAGCTCCAGCCTCCTGTCCACAACAGTCTTCGATACGGTGCTCATGGGCAGAAAGCCCCATATAAGCCGGCAGGTCGCGGACGCCGACCTGGAGAAGGTAGCCGGGATCCTGGAGCTATTGCATCTGGAGGACCTGGCCATGAGGGACTTTTCCCAGCTTTCCGGTGGCCAGAAGCAAAAAGTGCTCATTGCTCGCGCACTGGCGCAAGAGCCCGCCGTGCTCCTCCTAGACGAGCCAACCTCCAATCTCGATATGAAGCACCAACTTGAGGTGATGGAGATTATCCGGGACCTGGTACATGAGAAGAAGATCTCTGTGGTGATGGCCATCCACGACCTCAATTTGGCCTCCCGGTTCTCGGACAAGCTGGCCATGCTTCTCAAGGGAAAGATCTGTGCCCTGGCCTCTCCTGGCTTGTTGCTCAGCGCTGAGAACATGGCTTCAGTCTTCGGAATTGAGGCCATGGTGATGAACGTCTCGGGCAGACCTTATGTGGTGCCTATCAGGTCATTTATATAATGGCGCTTCTGACAGCAATCGAATTGAATAAGACCAGAGCATAAGCACAATAATCTGTGCCTGATTCATTTAAAATTTTAAAATTTTGTATTACCAAAAAGCTTATAATTATGAAAAGTTAACTACAATTTACGTCGGGTCGATCCGATCCACTCCATCTTTGCATTTCAGGTATGCTCTGCGAAACGCGGTCAACCGTCCTTTATTGATAAGATGCATGCCTGCCAAAAAGCTCATGATAGGACCGACCTGGCACCTAATTCTAGAATAGAGCAGAGAATTATCTTAGGCGATCAAATGCTTCGATCGGGCCAAAGATATCGATCCCAATTGCATGCCGATCTGGTCAATCAAACGGCTGCGGCGCACCCGCGCAGCTGGAAATTCATTTAGAATCCTCATGATTCATTGACTCATACATGTAATATGAAAATCGATATCACAAAAAAAAAAATAATAAAAATGAGGCCCTTGCTCAAGGCAGATTCTTGTACTTCTCTGTGGGGAACTGGGCCAAGCTGGCATTCCACGCCGGCTTCATGCTGGAGATGGATGTGTTGCGGCAGGTGCAGTCAAAGATGCCCTTCTGGCCAGCGTACTGCTTGTCGAAATTCCAGGATGGAAGGTCGAAAAAGCCTCCGCTGCAACAGGGAAGCCAGTCCTCCCCCCATGTTTTCTTGTATTTGGTCAGATCCAATTTCATAGTCTTTTGCACCTGGAAATTCCCTATGTAGTCGTTGTCGACCTCAATTACAGGATCCTTCCAGCCCAGCTGATTCTTTACTTTGGGTTGTACCTTATATCCACCAGCTTTCATGGGTTGAGCCAGTATCTCGCCGATGTGGAGAGTACCCTGGGTAACATCATCATCAATACTCATGCTGAGAGTGCCTTTGCCGTTCGCTGTATCCGTGGGGCCGGTGCAGTTTATGTTCAAGGCGATGTCACCTTTCAAGGCTCGCGCATACTCCACCTGCCGGTGCATTGATGCTGATTCCTGGTAGCTCTTGGCCACGGTCTTATCCTTAAGAAGGGAATTATAGCCAACAGGATGAGATGCATACCAACCAGTTCCATATGCAAATGTTGTGGGTGACTGGATATTGTCATATTGCCTTGTATAGGAGATGACGCTGTTTGCGTTTTTACAGCTCTTCTGCCACTGTCCATCGTAATCCAGGTAATGGTAAGTACTCGAATGTGTCGATTTCTGTTCGGAATTCAATATATCGGCTAAGTCCATACTGCCGCTGCCATGGAAATACTCCAGCAGGGAAAGGTTGTTGGTATTGATCTTCTTATATTCCATCACATATCCCTGCCCAGTTACATCGTCAGTCATCTCATGCTTGTGCTGTACAGCTTCCTGGCCTGGGTTTAAGTCGAAACTATTGGCCCAGGAAAGACCCGTGACCATTAAGAGCAGAATTAGCCCGGATCCCACTATCGCTTTAACGTATTCCATTATCAATCCCTCACATCTATTCGCAAAAATATGCTGAGAAATTGCTATTAGTTATATTTAGTTCTTTTCTAGTATGAATTAATGAGATTTATTATGTGAGAAAAAACAAATTTGCTTAAAAATTTTAAAAATTAAGTTAATTAGTCATATTAAATTAAAAGATATATTAACTTGTGATAACAAACCACTAAGATGATCCATCAAGCGAAGAAGGCGGATGCGATGGGAGTGGCGCATCTGCCCTTCAATTGAAATAAAGGCTTTTAATTGCTAGCTATCAACTAAAGGCCGGGAAAAGGTTTCATGGAAAATATGATATTTTAATATATAATAGCATTATTACATTAGAGAAAAAAGCGCGCAGAATCCCAAGGAGCCGGGATTCCTCACTCCACCGTCACGCACTTGGCCAGATTCCTGGGCTTATCAATGGGCAGGCCGAGCTTGTTTGCCGTATAATAGGAGAGAAGCTGCACGGCCACGGTGCAGAGCACCGCAGAATAGATGGGACTTGTTTCGGGCAGCTCAATCACACTGCTCGCCACCTTGGCAATATCCGGATCTCCTTCCGTGGCCAGAGCGATGACATCCGCTCCGCGTGCTCTGACCTCTTTGATATTGGACTGAATCTTCTTGCCACAGGTGGCCAGAGCCACTACAGGCGTATTTTCTGTAATCAATGCCAAAGGCCCGTGCTTGAGCTCGCCTCCTGCGTAGCCCTCGGAAGGAATGTAGGCGATCTCCTTCATCTTCAAAGCGCCTTCTAGCGAGATGGGATAGAGATAGTCCCTACCGATAAAGATGTAGCAGCTTGCATTCGCGTACCTCTCAGCGATCTTTCTGATCTCTTCTCTCTTTTCCAAAACCCTCTGCACCAGGCCGGGAAGTTTGGTCAGCTCAATGAGCATCTTTCTGGCCTGATCGGGAGTCAGATGGCCCCGCGCTCGGCCGAGACGTATGGCCAGCAGTATGACGGCCACTAGCTGTGAGGTGAAGGTCTTGGTGGCAGCCACACCGATCTCCGGGCCGCAGCGAGTGTAGATCGTGCCGTCTACCAGCTCGGTCACTGTTGAGCCCACCACATTGGTTATGGCCAGGCTCCGCCCGCCGCAGGTCTTGGCCTTCTTCAGGGCCAGCAGAGTATCCGCGGTCTCGCCGGACTGGGTGATGCCTAATAGAAGTGTCCTGGGACGGATCTGTAGATTCAAGAACTCAGATGCTACCTCTACATCCACCGGCAGGCCGGCGGCACGGGCAAACAGGTTCTTGGCCAGCATGCCGGCATGGTAGGATGTGCCGCAGGCGATGACTATCACCCTTTCCAAACCTTTTAGCTCTTCGTCGCTCAGGCCCAATTTGAGCCGCACATCCCCGTCTATCTCCGAGATACGTCCGGCGATGGTCTCCCGAATGGCCCGTGGCTGCTCATGGATCTCTTTGAGCATGAAATGAGGATAGCCACCCTTTTCTGCAGCATCGGCATTCCAGGTGATGCGCTCGACATCCACTTGGCGGGGTTGGCCCTCACTATCGATTAGCTCAACCCGGTCCGCAAAGAGACGGGCGATTTCGCCGTCTTTCATGCGGATGACGTCTTTGGTATAGGGAAGAAGCGCGGGAACATCGGATGCCACATAGACAGAGCCCTCGCCTTTGCCCAGCACCAGAGGGCTGTCCTTTCTGGCGCAGACCAAGTATGGAGAGCTGGCTGCCAGCACGGCCGTGGCATAAGAGCCTTCCACATGCTCTAAAGCCTTGCAAACGGCTGCGTAAAGATCGCCCTTAAAGTAAAAGTGAATGAGATGCGCCAGGACCTCGCTGTCCGTCTCGGAAGCAAACTCATAGCCCATATTCGTTAAAAGCTCTCTTAAATCCAGGTAGTTTTCAATAATGCCGTTATGCACTATGGCGATCTCACCGGAGGTGAAAGGATGTGCATTCCTGTCGCTCGGCCGGCCATGAGTGGCCCAGCGAGTATGGCCGATGCCCATTCTCTCTCCTGGACTGCCAAGACTCTGGTAGACCTTTTCCAGATCTGCTATTCGCCCGGCTGACTTGAGAAGCTCAATTTCTCCATTAGACTTTATCGCCACGCCTGCAGAATCATAACCTCTATACTCCAGCCTCTTTAGGGTATCAAAGAGAATTGGTCCTGCCAGATGGTCTCCGACATAAGCTACAATTCCGCACATTAGCTGATCACCCTGCTATCCCTATCAATCCAGCCGCGAATGGGCGAGCCCGAGCCTATGCGCGCGCCCGTACCCACAACCGTTCCGGCACTTGCGAAAACACGGCTTCCTGCAGTCACATCATCGGCTAATATAGCCCCGAACTCTGCCCTTTGAAAGGCTTCTTCCATCTCTACTACACATGGCCCCGTCTCGATGATCAGTTGATCTCCCAATGTGCAGCTTGCGCCCACAACCGAGTCGGAAATAATAGCTCCTGAGCCGATTCTGGCATCACTCATGATTATGCTGTTTCTGACCTCAGAATGCGAACCGATTCTGACCGAGTCGCCCACAGAGGTAGACGGCAGGATGGTTACACCCGGGCCGATATCGCAATCCTCGCCGATGGAGATCGGCCCCACCAGATAAGATCCGGAGCGGATAATGCTACCTTCACCCACCTCTACCGGACCTTTGATTGTTGCACCCTCTTCGACTTCCCCTGAAATTATTGTATCCGTCATGGTTAGAGCCAGGCTGTTAGCATTGAAAAGATCCCAGGCGAATATGGCATCTGCCCATATGCCTTTGCAAATCTGAGGTACGATCTCTTTTCCGTCTGCGATCATCTGAGATATGGTCTCGGTCAGCTCGTAAGATCCGCGCTCAGATATAGGGGTATGGCGGAGATCATCAAAGATGGAAGGGCTGAATTTGTAGGCCCCTGTATTGAGAATTCCGGAACAGGGCCTTCCGGGCTTCTCAATTACGGCCTTTACCCTCTCCTGTTCCACCATCAAGATACCATAGTCGCCGGAATGACGGCGAAGAGCTGCCAATATCACGTTCTCTCCTTTGGCCGAGATCAGCTCCTTGATCGCCCTTGCATCTATGAGATTGTCGCCATTGACCACGAGGAATTCCTCATTTATGTAGGCTTCAGCTTTGCGCAGGGCATGAGCTGTTCCCAAAAGCTCATTTTGTTCGAGGTAAGTGATATTTACACCAAAATCAAGACCATCCTCGAAGTAGTCCATGACCCTTTCTTTCTGATAGCCTACTACAATGTAGAGATCTCGAATGCCGTTTGCAGCCAGAGCTAAAATGACATGCTCCATGAAAGGACGGTTTCCCACGGGAAGCATGACCTTGGATCTGGTCTGGGTAAGTGGCCTGCATCTGCGGCCTTCTCCAGCCGCCAATATAACTCCCTTCAAATCTATCACAGCCAGGATAATATCGAACAGATATAAGGGGCGCAGCTTGCTTTAGATCCTTTCGGTCAACAATTCACAAAAAAATACGAATAGATCATAATGAAAATATTGTTTGGAGTATTTTGATGGGCAAATGAAAGAGGAATAGAGCAGGTGAAAGTGAAGAACGCTGATGAAATGTTCAAGGTGCAGATCAAGTAGTTTGGAACATAAATAAAAGGCCCAGGCTTTTATAGGAGCAGCTAATAGAAAAGCATGCGAGACGAAAGATAAGATGAAGATACTGGTAATACCTACTACGGACTGGATCAGGCATCCAGTTCCCAATCGGCTCAATTTCATCTTCGATTCTCTGGCCGAGGAGCACGATGTGTGTGTGTTGCACTTCGACCTGAAGAGGTTTTCGAATCTTGAGGCAAGGGAAACGAAATGCCAGCTTTTGAGCGCAAGCTGGATAAATGTAGAGGACCCGTCCCTTTATTACATCTTGAACTTCCCCTATCACTTATGGAAAATCAGGAGCATTGTGAAGAGCCTGGACATAGACGTCATTCTCTCCACCAATATTTTGCCCTCTTTTGCCGCAAACTTCGCGGGATCGCCAGTGGTATTCGACTATCTGGATCACCTGGAGGAGTCGGCGTCTATTTACTATCCCGGATCAGCTCTCGGGGAGATCGTCAAGCAGGTAGTAAGCATAATTACCAAATATAATCTCCGCACTGCCCGCTCGGTCATAACAGTTACCAGGGAGCTATCTGAATTTTTGCAGGGCCTGGGTGTAAAAGACATTGCCGTGATTCCCAATGGTGTGGATACAAAGGTTCTCAATCCCATGCCTATGCAGGAGGCCAAGAATTCACTGGGCCTGACTGGTGTGGTTCTAGGCTATGTGGGCTCGCTCGAGCACTGGGTGGATCTGGAAACTGTGGTGCAGGCGCTGCCGCGCATCGATGCCACTCTGCTTGTAGTTGGACCGGGGCTTTTTACCGATTATGGTGACGGGATAAAAAGAATGGCAAAAGATCTGGGTGTTGAGGATAGGATTGTCTTCACGGGCGCGGTAAAGTACGCACAGCTCTCCCGCTATATTTCTGCCATGGACATTGGTCTCAATCCTCTGAAGATGATGAAGAAGAACGAGTACGCTGCCGGGGGGAAGGTCTTCAATTACCTGGCCTGCGGCAGACCTGTGCTCTCCAGCCGCATGATCTCTCTGGAGAGGCTGCTGGGGGATCAGATATACTACTACGATGATGTAGAGAGCTTCATTACTCAGGCAAAATTCATTTTGAATTCAACCGTAGACAAAGTGAAGTTGAGGGCTGTTGCAGAGAGATTCGATTGGCAAAAGATCGCCGTGGCTTATGAGGGTATCCTGCAGAAGGCTTCTGAAAAGCTAGACCTACTCAGGAAGAAGAAGCGATAGGATGGTAATGCCCAGAGTCTTGGTGAGGAAAAATGAAGATTGCCTTTATGTACTATCATCTCTCATCATTTGTGAGGCAAGACCTTGAGATACTTTCCAGGCATTTTCAGGTTGATGCCGTTCACTATAGAAATTGGTCGGATATCCCTAAGATAGTAGCGGCCATCTGGAAGTCTGATGCGATTTTCTCCTGGTTTGCTTCCGGTCATTCATTCCTGGCAGTATTGTGCTCGAGGCTCTTCGGAAAGAGGTCGGTAGTAGTCGCAGGAGGCTACGATGTTGCTTTTGTTCCGGAGATCAACTATGGTCAGTACACTTTAGGCCGACTTAAAAGAATTTATTCAAACTATGTTCTCAAGAATGCAGACGAAATCTTGGCAGTCTCACAGTTCACGAAATCAGAGCTGCTAGCCCGAGCTAGGCCCAGGAGAGCAATTGTCGTCTATAACGCTATTGATAGCGATAAATTCCTGCCTGAGGGCGAGAAAGAGGAACTGGTGATGACCATAGCCTCGGGTTTGAAGGACGTAATAAGGCTAAAAGGATTAGATACGTTCGTCGAGGCTGCGGAGTATCATCCAAGGACCAAATTTTTAATTTTGGGTTTATCCGATGAAGATCGCAAAGATCTGGCTGGCCGCTGTAAATCGGATAATATAGAACTTGGTGGATACATCTGTCAGGAGGATTTGATCGGAAACTATCAGAGATCCAAAGTTTATTGCCAACTGTCCTATCGTGAATCCTTCGGGGTCGCCCTGGCAGAGGCCATGGCTTGCGAATGCGTTCCTGTCGTAACGGACCGGGGAGCTTTGCGAGAAGTGGTGGGAGATACTGGTTTTTATGTACCTTATGGCGACGAAAAGGCTGTTGCAGAGGCAATTAAGAAAGCGTTAAAATCGGACAATGGAGATCGGGCAAGGAAACGAATAGTAGGTAAGTTCTCTCTCCTGGAGAGGGAACGAGCACTCGTAAAGACAATGGATTTCTTTCATGATTGAGCTATTTGCTGTAGTAAATGGAGAAATTCTGGACGATCTGGGTGATAATGTGTCCGCTACGTATACCAGGATACACTATCTTCTCAATGGATTAAGCCAATATCCGGACATTAAGCTTAGTTCAGTCCGCTTCAAGCTGATTAATAGAAAAGATCCTGCTGCGATTAGTTATAATAATATCATAAAAAGCTTGGCAGCGATTCGAACTGCCTGGATACTAGCTAAGAGAAGACCCATTGCATATTTCGCCTACCCTCACTCTCTAACTACAGTGCAGAATCGGGCCATCTTCAATCTCTGTAAAATGATCGGTTTAAAAATAATTCTGGACATTCACGACACTGTTGAGCAGGCGGCAGCTATCGGCAATGGACGATCCATTCTTGGCATAGATATGGAACGCGGCTACTTCAAAAATGCTTCACTCATCCTGGCATTAAACCGGCATATGTGGGGATATCTTGCAGAAAAATATCAGATATCCGGGCAAAAGCAGGTAGTATTTCTACCCAACGCCTATGAAGAAGAATTTTGCAGGCTCTTTCCGGATCCCTATAAAAGCGTAGAGAATAGATTTAACGTCTGCTATCTAGGTGGGCTCACGAAGAATCGAGGCATAGAAATACTCTTCAAAGCCTGCGAAGAATTGCATAAGAAATATCCCTATTTGAAGCTGTATCTCTTTGGTTCTTATGGGGAAAGCATAACTTCAGAGCTTAAAGACTCCATCGAAAAGAGTGATTTCCTCGTCAGAAAGCAGATTCCCAGGAAAGACCTGCCGGAGGCTCTGGATGAAGTCGATCTTTTCGTTATGCCTTACGACCCAAGAGAGAGCTACATGAATTTCAGCTCCCCTACAAAGCTTTTCGAGTACATAGGAACTGCTAAGCCCATCCTATGTACGAAATGCAAGTCCCTTCTGGAAATCGGCAAGGACGGCGGCATAGTATATGTAGACTATGACGCACTGGATTTTGAAAAAAAAGCCGAAATGCTGATCTTGAATCCAGAAATCCGAGAAACGCTGTCAGAGCAGCTTATTAAAATCAGGCTTCATCATACCTGGAAAGAGAGGGCAAAAACCGTTTATGAAGCACTGAAGTCCCTAAATTATCGCCTTTCTGATATGAGACCTGCAAATGGTGAGCCTTTTATATCGGACTTTCCAAAATAGCCATATGCAGGAGGCGAAGAAGTTTGCGTTAGATGTAAGCCATACATTTATCGCATCAATAATCAATATGCTTCTAATTTTCGTGATATCCATAATATTAGCAAGATATCTCGGTGCATACGACTTGGGACTATATAGAATGGTCTACACTTTTTACGGAGTTGCTACCATGGTGGGAGCGTTGGGAATTCCTGTTGCCGTGATAAAGTATGTGGCAGAGTACAAAGATGATGTTGTGAATTTGGATAGAGTAGTATCCTCTGCCATTATTACGTCCCTGATCGCAGGAATTATAATTAGCATAATAATATACATATTATCTCAAACCGTAGCAGACCTGTTTAGAATGCCGCAGATGAAGAGCCTTTTGGTGCTGCTTTCTCCAGTATTTCCCTTTATCCTGGTCAATTCGATATTATATGGCACATTGAACGGGCTGCGTAAGATGAAGAGATACGCCATAGCTTTGATTCTCCAGCAAGCGATAATGACTGCATCTACAATAATTTTAATTTATTACGGTTTCGGAGTTTCTGGCGCCATAATCTGCATAGTGATCTCCACTATAGGGACATCTGCTTACTTGATCTACTGTTGCAGAGGATATTTTCATTTAATTCTTGATGGATATTTTGAGACAACAAAAAAGCTAACCGCTTTTGGAACGCAGATGTTTGGGGCAAATTTAATAAATATGATCAACCTCCAAGCAGATGTTGTATTTTTAGGTTATTTTCTAACTGCTACAAATGTAGGTTACTATTCAGCAGCGACAGGTCTAAGTAAGTTCTTTTTGGTTGTTCCCCAGGCAATTCAAACCGTCTCTTATCCAGCTACCTCTGAATACTGGACCAAGAAGAACATATCCGGACTGCAGAAGATGATTGATAAGAGCATGAGGTACTCTGCGCTCGCACTTATGCCTGTCGGACTAGCAATTGGTTTCTTTGCGGAAGATATAGTTTCCAGGATATACGGCCAAGGATTCCAGCAATCTGCCTTGCCTTTACAGATATTATTGATCGGAACAGTGATTTTTGGAGTTGCCTGCACATCCATAGGAGGCTCACTGGCTGGAATTAACCGCCCAGATCTGAGCCTAAAAGCTGCGGGAATAAGCGCAACAGCAAACGTAATATTGAACATTGCGCTCATACCAAAATTTGGTTTAGCTGGTGCTGCCATAGCGACTTGCACATCGTTAATCATCATGACGCTTATATTCGGCATTATGACCTCCCGAACAATCTCGATAAAGATTAATATCAGATGGTTTGCAGTAATGATTATTGCTGCTCTTTTAGCAACCCTGACACTTATGGTTGGGATGCAATTTTTTAATCAGTACGTAATTGGTTCGGTTATTCTGATTATGTATACCGCCCTGGCATTAAGAATAATTCTAAAAAAAGAAGATATAAATCTAGCAATTGCAACCATCAGCTCTTCGATAAAAAGTAGATAGCAAATTTAAGAAATAATAACGGTAAGATAGACCTTAGACATCATCTAATGTCATACCAGAATTATTCAAGAGTCCCTATCCTCTGGCTTAAGGCCCAGGATAAATTACTTCGATATTGTCCATGTTGAGGATCAGCTTTCTTAGCTCCTCGCAGTTTATGGGATGCTTGAATTCGCTGCACAACTTCACCCGTTCTGAGAGGTCACCTAGCTCATTGTCCTTTAGGCAGTAGCCCATCCTCTGGGTGATATATTTTAACGCCTTGGCTCCTGTATGCTTTCCGATGATGATATGACGGGCAGCGCCCACCATTTCCGGTGAATAGAGCTCGTAAGTCCTGGGCTCTTCCAGGACAGCCGCCACATGAATTCCTGACTCATGGGCAAAGGCATTCGTGCCCACCACGGCCTTATTCCTGGCTACGGGAACACCCGAGTAGGTTTCCACCAGCTTTGATAGGTCTTTTATTTTAGTAAGATCGTAGGCGTTCTTGCCATAATGAAGTCGCAGAGCCACCAACAGCTCTTCTAAGGGCGTGTTG
>DATLBD010000041.1:0-38807 GCA_035527135.1 Methanothrix sp.
GTCCGGAAATTCATCGGCAAAATCAACAACGGGTTTGACTACTGGTTTACGTTTATCATTAATCCTGGTGTAGAACCGACCAATAATCGAGCAGAGAGAGCGTTGCGACCCCATGTGGTTTTGAGAAAGATCTTGGGCACGCTTCGCAATGATAAAGGAACATTTATTCATGAGCGAATCATGACGACACTGGCAACTTGGGGACAGAGAGGATTGAATAGTCTCCAAATGCTAACCGAGAAGCTGGCCAGCTAAACACATACGGTTGAGGAATTATATAGATGCCATTAGATCCCTGCGGCAAGCCGCGGGGCATCGCGAAAATTGCACCTGGTGGCCTAGTAGTATCTGGGATATCGATTCTATGCCGGCAGAAAGCAAAGCCTAGAAGAAATCTTTGCCTTTAAACACCTCTGAGTATACAGTCTCCTCTAGCGACTCAAATTGCTGCAATTGAGATTTCACTCTACAGAGCTTTATATATTTCTTTGTGCCAAAGATCATTGGCAAAATGAAGACTACAGCAAGTAGGGCCATCATTGCCGTGCTAAAATCAGTTAGGACGCCCTTTTGGTGTATATATGATAAATATGCGACTACATTGACGCTGAGACCGAGGGCCGTAATGAAAAAGTATTTCATTATAGTAAGATTTATTTTATTGGACTTACCCTCAATTTGTTCGATCAATTCATAGGTGGCATCAGTCAAACTATTCCCCAGCATAACGATCACTCCTTAATCCAATCACCAGTTTCAAAAAGCTCAAGGTTAATCTTAGCGAACCATTCGTATCTCTCTTTGCCAAGTGGAGTCAGCTCATAGGTTATCACTACCCTCTCTCCCCATGCCTCTCTCTTTTCCACTAAATATCCAGCTTCCTTGAGCATATCCAGGTACTTCTCCCCGGAAGTTGTCTTCAAATTCGCACATTGAACAACATGCGTTTTAAGAACGCGTCCCTTCGCCTCGCTTTTAGCGATGCACTCCAAAATTTTCAGTACTATCTTTATCGCAGGTCTGTACTTTACCACTTAGCTACACCTATCCTCATTAAAATTAAAAAAGATTCCCATACCTTTGGTACGTGACATTCTAACTTCTCAATAGTTTCACAAGATATATAACCTTAAGCAAGTATATGTTGTATTAGTAGGTCTAAAAGGCTCATTTGCCTCCTTGAAGATCTACCTTCCCCTTAATATTTTCCTTAATTTCTGATAGATAAAGTTCGTTTTGGGTGTTCCTCGACATTTAACTTAAAAAGATTTGAGCATCTGGAGGCGGTTTAGTCCTTGTTTATTCCTATGTTGCCAGCACGGTCATAATACGTTCAAGAATCGAAGTCCCTTCGCTATTGCGCAGTGTGCCCAAGATCTTCCTCAGAACGACATGCTCTCGTAGATTGGTCAGCTCCACAACTGGATAAATGACAAACGTGAACCAGCACTCGAAGCCGTTCCTAATCGGTAGCATGGAGATCTGTAGTGACTGTTGCAGGCGACCTGCTCCGCAGTAGCCTACCATCCTGCGACTCTTATGATCCAGTTTACGGGAAGTGCTTGGTTGTCTTTAGTCGGCAAGGCACCTGTAGAGCTTGCCGTCTAGCTTATCGAAGAGGTAGGACGCTCCTTAGTCACATTCTCCAGTTGGACGGCAACAGCAAGGATTCTATAGCCATAGAAACAGACAAAGAAGTCTCCGTTCATGGGCATTAGTTGGAACTTCTATATTTGCCATTCTGACACCTTCGTCACTGGTGAAATACGGCAACTAACTATCTGCAAAGTGATAAAGCAGTCTCAATTCATCATCACGAATCTCAATCGCAAAGGGCGAAGAATTCGGCGATTTTTTGCTGCCCGAGTTCCAGCTATCCGTTGCCATTAACAGTATGCTCTCTAATTTCCAACCAGGCTTTGGCAAAGTGAATTTCACTGTCTGCCCCGATCCATAAGTGAGGGAGGGGGCCAAAGTGAGATTCATCAAGATATATTTGCCCCGCTATCTTGCATTAATATCGTCGGAGTGTCAAAGTCTTTGCATCAGGACTAATGACATCCTTTTGGCGTCCTTAGAGACGTCTTCATTCCTAGAGTTCGGAAAGCTCGCTATGAACATGATTGATATTGTCTCGCAAATTGATTCCTTTTTCCGTTGTTTCATATAATAACGTCTGCCCCTTCTTTGCCTCTATCAGTTTTTTTTCAAGTAATAAGTTTATATAAGGATTTACGGTTCTGAAGTTGAGGTTTGCCTGATATACTATTCGCGTTTTGCAAGCTCCGGATTTACATATCGACAGCATTTGAGAAATTATTGCTTCTCTGCTTCTTTTTAATTTCATGGTTAACCCCCTCTACTGATTTCGTTATCTTGGCATTTACTGGTTATGATATAAGGAATGCCTATTTCCTTTCATCATGCGTTTTTGCATATTCCAAAGATCATCAAATGATGCCTATTTGACAGATATATTGCATTGTGATCGTTTACTTAAATGCATTCTTGTCATAATGGCACATCGAAAATTTTTCAGTGCATCTATTGCAGGAAGGTGCGAGATTCATGATTTTTCTTCTCGTTTTTCTTTCTTGTTTTGCGTGGCGTCCTCCTTACATCTCCTCCTTAAAGCTATTATCTCACTTTGTGAAGTTAAAATAGTAGGAAACAAATATAGGGACAAATCGTAGTTAAGATCAATACTAAACTTGATTAAGTTTTTAAATTTATAACAATCATACGTAGCTAGACTCTGATGCTATGCACGA
This sequence comes from Methanothrix sp., assembly GCA_035527135.1. Classification (GTDB taxonomy): domain Archaea; phylum Halobacteriota; class Methanosarcinia; order Methanotrichales; family Methanotrichaceae; genus Methanothrix. The sequence goes on from DATLBD010000041.1 coordinate 2,772, forward strand.
TGGATCTAAAAATTCATAATGTTAAAAATGACTTATAGCCACAAAATCAAGATATTTTCATGACGACGCACGTATCTTTGATGGAGAAAAAAGCTTTATACTTATATTGAGGAACATTGAGCAAGGAGATTGCAGTCCCTTTCATGGGTGGTGTAATTGAGATATTTCTTACCATTGATGATACTATTTTTGATAATTGCACCATGGATAATCGCATCCGGAGAGCAAGGCTCAAGTGTTAGGTCGGCAACCGATTCACTGATGCTACTTGCAAATGAGTACCGAGACGCTGCGCCCAGAATCAATGAATCCTCAAAGGATACAGAAATGAACCTATCAGACTCAGATATTATCCTAAATAGAGCAAGCATAGGTTTTTCGCTTGGCATGCTGGCCAACAATGAGATTAAATCAGAAAATAAAATAATGAATAGCGATCCGACTTATGATTTAGGACTCCTTCTAGATGGCAAGAAAAAAATTGATTCTGAAAATTTTTTTTACAAGAGTGGGAATGAATTCAGCAATGGCATTATTGCGCCAAGCGTCGACTATAGGCATTCTTCATCTGATGCGGGCAGTGCTTTGCAGTACCTGTACGAGGGAACAAACTCGATCGATAAGAGTGATAAAAGCCGAGCCATTTATACATATTCTTCGTCAGATACGGGCAGGACTTTGCAATACCTGTACGAGAGGACAAACTCGCTCGATGAAAGGGATAAAGACCAAGCCGTTTATACATATTCTTCATCAGATACGGGCAGGACTTTGCAGTACCTGTACGAGGGAACAAACTCGCTGGATGAAAGGGATAAAGACCTATTCGCCTATCAATATCCACAATCGGATCCGGGACGGACTTTGCAATACCTGTACGAGAATAACGATGCCTTACGAAATGATTTCAAAAAAGGCGGACAGCACTCCGACACGATTAATGATTTGGGCTGGCTTTCCACCTCAACACAGGAGATGCCTGAGACATATAGCAGAAAAATAACATCGACACACGCAAATTTTGATGCTTTGCTAAGCAGCTCATCGAGTACTCCAGCAGCCACACCTTTAGATACCCCCCCGGATACCTACAAACGGGAAGCCATCCTAGATACTTCATTAGCGGAGGGCAACGCTCATGGCTCAAAGAAATATGCACTAGTAATTGGCATCAATAATTATATGTACAAAAAAAAGCTCAGTAATTGTGTGAATGATGCGAACGCTATATCAAAATTGCTGGAAAAGTATGGATACAAAATAATAAAATTGACAGATGAAACAAATGATAAACCTACTAAGAATATTGTTGCGAGTGCATTGGACAAGATCGGAAAAAAGAATGAGATAGGAAACGTAATAATATACTATTCAGGCCATGGTGAGGTTGATGAACATGGCAACTTTTACCTGATCCCCCGGGACGCAAACAGTTCTTTTTCGTCCTACATCAGGCAGGAAGACATAGACCAATATACCAAGGACTTGAAGAATTTAGCGATAATCATAGATGCATGCAACAGTGGTGCATTCAATATTACAAACGAGGAAGGACGGCTGGTCATAGCCTCTTGCAGAGAAAATGAGCCAAGCAACGAGGAGTGGCTGGGGTCCCTGAGCGTATTTACAAAGAACCTTCAACGGGCCATTGAACAAGATCACAAATCAGGCAATAAATTGATACTGCAAAACATATTCAAGAAAGCGCAGGAAGATACGATGAAGTGGACCGCCAATCCATTCACAAGGCAAATGCCACAAATAGTCCTCGATTCCACTGGTGGCACATACTATTTGAATTAAGTAATTTATTTCGCTCTGTCGATTAATCTTTTAGTACGTGTTTGGCTGCTGTGCAATCGAGAACACCAAGAAAATAAAGCTGGATCCGCCCTCTGTGAGACGTGTCAGGATGGACTGGACGAAAACCAAGACCTCTGGTCTAATCAGTCTTATCTTAGAAACCGCGTGAATGGGACGAAATGATATCCAATAACTTTTTAAATCTTAGAAAATTGTTAACATTATGGAGAAGATCTTATGTTGACGTATAAAATTGGATTCACGTCGCTGTTTTTTATATTAATCATGGTATCGACAACATCCGCAGCTTCTGATCTTACTGCGGACGGGGTTGAATATGACAATGCTACGAATATTATAGAGAAAAATAAATTGATGACGTTCGTGGACGAAGCCACTGCCTACGTAAAGGATAACGGCAAGGAGAAGGCTCTCCTGGAGTTCAATAACCGTTCCGGACCATTTGTCAGAGGAGAGCTCTACATCTTCGCCTATGACTTCAATGGGACCAATATCGCCCATCCCATCAGACCTGACCTGGTAGGCCATGACCAAAGAGGCCTGTTGGACATCAACGATGTGGCCGTGGTTAGAAATGAGCTTGCTTTGGCTAAAAGAGGAGGCGGGATCATGTATCTTGTCTTCCAAAATCCCATCCATGAAAACAGGGAAGAGCTGAAGCTGATTTACCTTCAGAAGGTGGACGACAACCTGTGGCTGGGTTCTGGAACATACCTCTCCAACATTTCCGCCTCATTCAGTGAGGAGGAGGAGAGCGAGCTTGTGGCCTTTGTTGAGGAAGCTCTTCAGTTCGCCCATAAGAGTGGCAAGGAGAAGTCTTTGGAGGTTTTCAACGATCCAAAAGGCAACTTTACCAGAGATGGACGATATATCTTTGCCTACGATTACGATGGTCGGACTTTAGCCCTTCCTTACCAGCCCGAGCTAATAGGCACGAACCGAATCGATGCTAAAGATCCCAACGGAGTTGATTTCATCTCGCAAGCCATCGATGCAGCTAGGATGGGGAACGGTTTCTTCTACTATATCTATCCCGACGCATCTAAGAACATGACCCCGGCGCTCAAGCTCAGCTATGTAGTGGATGTCGATGATGCTTGGTATCTGGGCTCTGGGATCTACACTTGAAGTGAGACGTAGAGGCTAACAAATGTCAATAGAGGGATATGCAATCAGGAAGGCAGCAAGGCATGAAGTTGATCTCATCATATCCTGGGCAAACTCCGAAGGATGGAATCCTGGTATTCACGATGCTGGCAGCTTCTACAGGACAGATCCACAGGGTTTCTTCATTGGAACGTTAGAAGGCAAACCAGTAGCAAGTATCTCCGCAGTAGCCTACGGTGACTCATTTGGGTTCCTGGGGTTTTACATAGTCAAACCTCAGTTCAGAGGCCGTGGATTTGGTACCGAGATATGGAACGCGGGGATGGATTACCTGAAAGGCAGGAACATCGGACTTGATGGAGTCTTGGAGCAGCAGAAGCTGTATGAGCGAAAGGGTTTCAGGCGATATTACAAGAGCGTGCGTCACCAGGGAGTTGGGATCGGGCAAGAGAGCAGAGCTGAGGACATAAAAAACCTCTCACAGGTGCCTATGGAGGATCTTCTGGCTTATGACGATCAGTGCTTCCCTGTGGCCAGGCATGTATTCACCAAATCATGGATTAGGCAGCCTGGGGTGATTGCCATCGGATCTCTGAATGAGGGCGAGCTTGAGGGCTATGGTGTCCTCAGGAAATGCAGCCAAGGCTACAAAATCGGGCCGCTTTTCGCCAATGATGAGACGGTTGCTGATGCTCTGTTCTGCGCTCTTTGTGGCCACGCTCCCCAGGGTGCGCCGGTCTTCCTGGATACACCAGAGCCAAACTCTGCAGCTTTGGACCTGGCCAAACGTCACCATATGCATCCCGTATTCGAGACCGTGCGCATGTACTCCAAGGAAGACCCCGGCCTCCATATAGACAGAATCTTCGGCGTAACAAGTTTCGAGTTAGGCTAGACTTTCCAATTGGCGGGAATTGGGCCTGGTGGATCTGCAGGTCCTCGGCCTTCCCGCTTCTGGCCCATGCCTGAGCTTCCTAGGGAAAAACTCTCTGGCCATAACCCCTCTTCCAGCCAGCCCTACCACCATATATATTTTTATATGTCTATCACCGAGTAAGATCCGGGCAAGAAAATAATAGTATTATTAAATGACAAATTGTCAAGCTATCCTTAGAGGAGTGAGCTAGTTGGGATACAATGTTGAGGATAAATTACAGCAATTCTGGCATGCTACCAGCCAAACGATGGGGCATTGACATGAGATCTAATTCAATGTGCTTCTGGCTATCATTATCCGATAAGGTCAAACAGCCTATTAGCTACCTAATCTCGGCACTGGTAACGTTTCTGCCCATCTCAGCCCTATTTGTAATAATACATGAATACATTCACAGCACTACTGCCTGGCTCCTCGGTGCAAAGGAAAACCCGATAATAATCCAATGGGGCAATCTCGTGACTTTGGCAGGTTGGGACGAAGACGTATGCTATTCCTGCCTTTTCGACTCGGGTCAGGGCACTGTAGCAGCGGTCATCGCCGCAAGCCCGCTCATCTTCCAGGCAGCAGTCTTTATCGTATGCTTATACCTCATGTTGGGAGACCTTCTCCTGAAGAAGCGGCTAATGTTTCATGTCGTCTTCTGGGTGGCTATCATCAACTTCATGGAACTTTTCGATTACATAGCGATGCGGTCCTTTGCCTCCAATGGCGATATTGGAAACATCAACCATGGCCTGGGACTCTCCCCCTAGCTTTTATTCACGGTAAACATGCCCCTGGTCCTTGCTGGGATATACCTCCTCTTCGGCAGGGTACTTCCTAGGGTAAACGTTGTGGTCGCGAAAGGAAGCCTTTCCACTAAGAGGCTCATCCTGGTGCTTTCCGCGTTCATATTCTTCCTATTGGGAAGCGGACTTCGGGTGATGATCTATCTCTACCCTGATCCCCAGTGGATGTTCGGGCTGATCGGGCTCGCGGGTTTTGTATTGGTGGTGTATCTCTGCTGGCCGACGAGGGGGTGGGTAGTCAAAAGAGAAGGAGAGGTGTTAAAAAAATTGGGAATATAGATTAAAGGACCACAATTGATGGGGGTACTCTACTACCAGGGTCTTCTGTAGCCAGATGTCAGAACCACTTTTTTACTGCGCTCATCCAAACCAAGATGGAGCAGTAGTGGCAAACGCGAAAAGGCCAAGAAGCATTTCCAGGCGGTCCTTGAGATGGAAGGCCCCCAAGGGGCTTTGCACGTAAAAGGGCAATTTAGCCCGACTTTACGTGCAGGAATTCTGGTTGTATCCCATTTTCGTACATCTCATGGATTACCACGGTTAGGTTGTAAGCAATAATTTTAGCCAGTAGCTCGTTTACCTGAGCAACTGGATTCTTGGACTTCAGAGTCTCACCGAACTTGCGCTTGATGGCCGCGTTTGTTGCCTCGATGTTGCTCCTCTTATGGTAGTGTTCCATGAACTCATCGCGGTTAAGCTTGAAGTAATGGTACATCTTGCTCCAAAGGGCAGAACCTTTGGTCTTGCCAGTTGCGTTCTTCTTGAAGGGGATGTATGCTTTTCCGCCAACGCTCTTGACAGTATCAAGGTTATTGCGTGATGAATAGGCCATATCAGCCGTGACCTCGTTTATGGTGAATCCGTTGGCTGTCTTTTTGATCAAAGGACCGAATTGAGGAGAGTCGCCACCATTGGCTTCTGTTATAGCTACAGCCGCGACCACGTTAGTTTTTACGCCAGCGCAAAGGTGAGCCTTAACCCATTGATGCTCTTTCTTTTGGCCGTACTTCGCGCCGGTATACGCATTGAATTGAGTGGTTCTAAAACCCGTTGAATCGACTGCAAAATCAACCTCAATGCCTGCAACAGGCAAAGCGGAGAGCATTACCAGTTTTTGCAGAATCGCCGTTGTCTCCGGCTTATTAAAGAAATCTGACGGTGCATTGAAGCGCGGTGCGTGGTCGATTTGCCCTCGTTCTACTGCATTCTCAAAGAGGCTGTATGCTCTGCGGCTGGAAAGCTGAGAGTAAACTTTCTGGATCACGCAGAACACGGTCTCCTGAAGAGATAGGCGCGGTCTGCCTTTGGTCTGCTTTGGCTCTGGTATGGCTTTAACTAAGTCCTTCAACAGCTCATCGAATAGCTTGACCTCGGCTTTCTGAGCTTCATTGTAGGCGTTCCAAGCCTGGCTATAGGTTAAATGGACCTTTTCAGTGACTGTGCCTTCTGGTGTATCCTTCTCGATTTCAAGGTAATATCGAGTAGCCTGTATGTGCTTGCACTTTCCGCCGCGATAAACGAAATCCGGGCAGGTGCAGGTTATGCCGTTTTGCGTTGCCTTGACCTCATATGCACCTTTTCCTGATTGAGATTTTACCTTGAAGGAGTTATTATTGACCTTTTTGACGTTGCCGTTCTCTGCTATTGCTTTACCCCGCTCTTCTCTCATATCCCACATACTACAGTATATACTTCGGAAGGTATTTATAACTTGCGCATACTTTGGTATAGGCAAAGTTATATACTAGATGCGTGCTATCTGTATAGCATGACAGGTCAAGCTACAGTCAAGATTTACGCGGTAAAATCGCGACATACTATTAATTTACCGAGCGATTTTGTAAGAGATAGTGCTTTTCCGTTTAAGGTAGGAGAGGAATTGATAGCGAGAATCGAGGATAGCAAAGTGATAATCGAGAAGAAGCAATAAAAAGACGACAAAGTTAGAACTTACTCAATAGCGTCTACATCTGGTATTCTCGAATAATAAAAAGCTAGTTTATTCCTTAATTCCGAACGCGATTTTTTTGAAAGCTCCAATATTTTACTGCCTTTGGCTTTACTTAAAGCCTCTTTGTAATCGCTCCTTTTGTCTTTCTCGTGGACGATACAATTACAATTTACTTTTGAAGCATGTCTAAAGTCAATGACATAATAACCCGATTCAAATTCATCATATTCGTTTGCATTTATCTTCAATTTTACGTGATATTTTTTAAGCGTTTCATCTTCTGTAGAGGCATAGAAAAATAGGTTGTCTTGAGAATAAGTAAGTTCTCCCTTCGGGTCTGGAGTGACATCTTCATCTAGTTGTTTCCATTCATCCGGCGAGTGGGGTAGATTTAACAATGTCATATTATTTCTATAATTCAAATTTTTAAATAATACTATAATTATTTTGTTAACTTGCACAAGGGGGGCCAGCAAGACGGTTTTCGCTCCAATCGAACAGCACGGAGTTAGAACCGCGAGTAGTCGCGGTAATTTGACATCTATATTATAATCTACAAAAGAGTTCTTGATCGGCTCCGTGTGATGAGGTTCTGCCAATACATACCCGGTTACAATGTCACCTAACCTAAGATTATCACTCCACTGTTCTGCATAAAACCCCGAGGTGCTCACTGATCCTCTTCAGATCCTTCCGGGTATTTTTCGCTTAAGTCAAGGTATCCAATAGATTGTATTTGTTGCATTTTTTGTAATGCTGATAGGAACTCCTTCTTGATGCCAACTCCAACTATGCCAAGGATTCGTCCATCGGAGTCTATTTTAACGCGAATATTATATTGGTTAAAAGGATAAATTAAAACAGATTTGTCGCCCTCTGCGTCTATACCAGTTGTGTAGTGTCTGGATTTTTCAAATATAGTTGCTTGATCTTCATTTTCAATCATTTTCTTTTATTCCCCCTCCATCCAGTCATAAACTGGTTGCTTTATTGTTGCATGGTATTCTTCGGCTATCAATATATGCAAATCATCGGTAATCGATAGGTAATCCACGGCGTCTATATCGGAAATAGATCCATCGAAATCGAGAATCAATGCGTCTATATTTTTGCTGTCCGGCTTCATCTTACCAAGACTTTCCATGTATCCAAGATTATATGCCCGTCCGTTTTTGTTCTTGTGAATAACCGCACGAAATGCCATTTCTTGTGCATCTGCAATTTCGAACCGATCTATCGGAAACTTTGAATTATACCATTGTTTAATAGTTTCATTATTTTTAGCAGGCAGTGGACAAAAATCAATATATCTTAAGCCAATCCTATTAATTATCGGTAGAGTTGCCAATTCGATAAAGGCTCCAACCACGAGTTCTATTGTCTTTTTAAATTTTTTGCTATCATTGTCTCCTAAATCATAAGTCTTATGGAATTCAGAAGTCATATCTAAAGAATTGGTTGTAATATTAAGTACCACATTATTTTTTGATTCGAATTTCCAAATTTTGTTCCCTGAAGTATCTTCTACGTCCTTTGGATCTATCCTGAAATCTGGTCCCACGTTTGCCAATAGTAATTTCTGACGCTGTATCAACTCGGATTTAGGAAAATATCTCATGATTTTTTGTTGCATATCTCCAATCTTACTTTCTAAATAAAATAAGTTGGGATACCTGATCTGGAATATTACCTGTCTCACGGTCGGGCGGGAATAGATTTTTGGGGTAACCATTGTTGCCTCACACTTCTCGTCATTATACCTTACCACGTAAATAGGTTTTGTGCCCGATTGCGCCCAATCAAATAACTTTTCTCTTAAAGTTAAACCAATAGTATGTAGATAGATATAACCAATTTACTATAACCTTCTGTCACTTTCCGTGCATGAAAGGGTTCCCGTGCAAAGCCCACTCAACCAGAAACTACAAATATCTATAACGAATATATAGATAGTTTGCCGCGTCCTGCAAGGGTTGGCGGGTGTGCCGTGGGCTTAACGTAATTCCGATAATGCTCTGTTGGCAGGGAAGATTTGGATGCTTGCTCCTCCGAGGGGCAGCATGCGGTCGATTCCAGAGTATAACCTGGTCCTTGTTTCAGGAGATGCATGCCTTCGTGGCAATGCATTCGGGCTTGGGAGCCTGCGAGGCTTAAGAATTCCGGCGGCTGAAAGTTGCATGCCATAAACGGCCTAGCAATCTGCCGGGACTCGCGCTAATACACGGCCGGGACAGGAGCGTGGCAAAAAACCATTGGCTCTAGGCGAGCACGAGGCCCATGAGAACGGGTTCCCGTAAAACGGACGCTGTGTCAAATTCCAGTGCGGTGCCGCCTTCCAGCCTAGCTTAAAGTCGGGCTTCGGGCAGGGTCAGGCCATCACTTTTGTGAATGGCTCCTCCAGAAGGGCGCTGTGGCTTTCGGCGCTGGCCTGCCTGAGACTTCGATTCGCTCTTTTCTGTTATCTCCTTTGCTAGGATTCCTGCACATGGCTCTCCCCGAAGGAAAGCCTTAAATATCGTTAATTGACGTATAGCGTATTGGCGAAAGTCGATGGTCTATTTTCTCCCTCTACACCCAGATGACTTTTGCCTCCCTCCTTATTCATTATTCAGCCACAACTTTGGGCAAGCCTTATTGCCTCAGCCATCCATCTTTTGTAATAAACAACGCCAGCCAAGAGGAGAAGACAAGAGTGGGAGTGATGCGGCTTGAAAGCTGGCCAGGCTTGGTAGCACCTCTTTTCGATAACAGAGAACTGGATGCAGTAACATTAATGGTGGCGAGATAAATGGACGATATAGATATGATGATTCTTGGGGCGATCGATAGCATTTCCCCCAAGTCTTTTGTCAGTCCCGTCAAAGTCAATGAGCTCCTAAAGTTCAACGAAACGGAACTTGGGAATCGTTTAAAGCTTTTGAAGAAATCAGGACATGTAGACATTATGACCAGTGAATATCCGTCTAGTTTGACTCTTCCGAATGCCATCTCAAAAGTTTATCTCACCGATTTGGGACGACAAAGCTTGACGCAAAAATGATAGGACTTTTCAATGCTGCAATGTTCCTTTCCCTCTTGCATCTTTTTGCCCTAAAGGTCCATGTCTTTTCAGTCGCTGCTCTCCTCCGGAAAACCATTATCGTTATAAACTAAGCATGTGACCACAAAAGAGGAAATGTGCTGAATGAAAGGGAGGATTTTGCGGATGATCAAGCATATCGTTATGTTCAAGCTCAAAGAATCGGCAGAGGGCAAGGATAAGGCAGAAAATATTATGGCACTGAAGGCTAAGCTGGAAGCCCTGCCTGGTCAAATCGAGGAGATCAAGTTCTTCGAGCTGGGCATCAACTTCATCGAGGCGAGCGTGGCTTACGATCTGGCACTCGTTTCAGAATTCGAGAGCAAAGAAGCTCTTTTCAGCTACCAGAAGCATCCCGAGCACGTCAAGGTGGCGGAATTCGTCGGCAAAGTATGCGAGAGCCGGATTGTAGTGGATTATGTCCGCTGACCTGTCCTCGTTGAAGATCGGAGTATGCGGCATAGCCTGTCAGGCTTGCCCTCGCATGGTGTCGGGAAAGTGTCCCAATGGAGAGGCAGGCTGCCGGCCCCGGGAGAACAGGATGTGCCAAATCGCCACCTGCGCTTTTCGAAAAGGGGTGGCTCTCTGTTTCCAGTGTCCGGAGTTTCCTTGCGAGACAACGAAGCAGGGGCCGATAAGCTACGGCTACTGTCAGTTCATCTCGGGCAAGGATTTTTAGGCAACTTTCATCTTCTTTCCTGATTATAATAGGTCATGCAGCTTACAATCAAGCCTCTGCCGCCCTTCGACTTTGACCTTTCCGCCCAAATTTTCTCGGACGGGGATGGGCGCATGCAAAGGTATGAGGACGGAGTCTACTGGCAGGCTATACGTCTCGGCGGGCGACTGGCTCTGATCCGGGGGCGCTCCACTGGAACTATCGCCGATCCACAGCTTTCTGTCAAGATCGAGCCAGAGGATGCCTTTTCCCTGGATAATAAGGCGAATATCGAGACCTATGTTATTAGACTTTTCAACCTCAAGCAGGATCTATTGGCCTTTTACGAAGCCGTGAAAGGGGATGACATCATGGCCCAGATAACAAAGCACCTGTGGGGTCTGAAAAGCCCCACCACATCCACAGTCTTTGAGGCGCTCATTGATTCCATTATCGAGCAGCAGATATCACTCAAAGCCGCCAAAAGCATGCAAAGGCGATTGATCGAAACCTTTGGAGATGCTTTGATACTTGGCGCAGGCACCTATTTTGCCTTTCCCAGTCCCGAGAGGCTGGCAGCGGCAACGATTGAAGAGCTTCGTGCCTGCGGCCTCTCCGGCAGGAAGGCAGAGTACGTGCGAGGCGCAGGCAAGCTGGTGGCAGAAGGGCTGGACCTGGGGGCTCTGCAGGCCTGCGATGAAGCAGCCATTGTCGAGGAGCTTTCAAAAATAAGGGGCGTGGGCCTCTGGACCGCAGAGATGACCATGATCCGGGGAATGCAGAAGTATAACGTCATCCCTGCCGATGATCTGGGCCTACGAAGAGTAATATCTCATTACTATTATGGAGGCGAAAAAATTGATGCAAAGATGGCCCGCAGAATAGCGCAAGCCTGGGCAGGCTGGCGGGGCCTGGCCAGCTATTACCTGATCGTGGCTGAGCAATTGGGCATTGAAGCAGGGCAGGTAGGGCGCTGAGATGGCCCATTTCTTTGCAATTTCCATCTGCTTTCCATCTGCTTTCAGGACAGCTCATCTTTCAGTCCTTTGACGAAGTGGCCGTGGGTTATGCCTCCCAGGGTCAGGGGCCGGATGGACTCCTTCAGGTCCTGCAGATCTTGAAGAAGAGTCCCGTCTCCTTTCTCCGTCAGATCTATGGCCATTTTATAAGCCCCCGTCATCTCGCGGGCGTACTCCCGCGTTCGGCCCCGCGCGTCCACGGCCACGCCATCCAGGCCGATTGTGAAGATCTCGGGCATCAGGTCCAGCAGGCAGGTCTCGGCTGAGTTGAAGATGTGCGTCCTTAACTCGTCATCCAGGCGCAGGGGAAAGATGCGCCTCATGTCCTGCAGGCCCCAGAATTCATTTGGATCGTATTTTCCTTTGGCAGGAAGGGGCATGCAGTCCTCGGCCACCATCACTTCCAGATTGCCCTGCACCATCAGCTCCATACGGGGCGCGTCCGGGGAAAGGCGCGCAGCTGCGACGATCCTGGCCAGTTGCCGGGCAGAAAGTTCCGGCGAGAGGGTGAGAAGCTCTAGGGGCAGAGCGAGTGCCTGCACCGTTAGGTGATTGCAGACATTCAAACCCGAGGCCCCATAAAGATGGGCATCAAGCCGGGCGTCGAGGACTGCCTGAAGGGCTCCCACGTTCTCTACCATGATCCCATCGGCCATGACCGCCGCCAGTAGGGGCCCGGCGAACTTGAAGAAGTCGGCGTGCGTGATCTTGGGCCACTTCCATATCAGCTCTGCGTCCCCGCAGATGGCCTTTGCTTCTTCTATCATCTTCTCGATCTTTATAGCCCGATCTTTCGTCTCTTCCCCCAGAACGGGCTCAAAGTAAACCCGCCGACATCCCCCCTCTATAGCGCCTCTCACCGTCTCCAAGGAATCGGCATAGATGGCCAGTGAGGGTCTGCGGCTCACAGCAGAGCCTGGGGCGGCGGAGGTTGAAGCGGCAGAAGCAGACTGATTCATCTCTTTCATTATATTTCGGGCATTCTCGACCTTCTCTTTCGTGGGGCGCCATTTTTCTAAAAGGGTCTCTTGGACCTTTTCCAAAAGATCGCGGCGAAGCTGGTTTAAGGCTCCCAGGGGGGCGAAAAGATCCTCTGCGTAGTCCATGCTTATCTTGCGGACGACAAAAGGCGTTCCACCCATACGCCGCATCTGCGATTCGATCTGCTGCCGGGTTATGGGCTGATTTTTGGCTTTTTCCATTCTAAAGGCTGCTTTGACCTGGACGCTACGGCCATCTTCCAGCCGGGCCTGGAGCAGAGGTGTGCCCTCTTGCCAGGTGATGTTCAGGTCCAGAGCAATCTGTGTCTTGGCGGAGGAGATGATATCCTGCGCTTTTTTGGCCAGAGCAGTGCTGCCCGTCAGATAGACTTTGGTGCCCGGTCGCACCCTCTCAGGCGTTATCAGCCGCAGCATGCCGTCCTTTTGCACTACTTTTTGCACCACCAGCCCCATCTCCTGGCCGGGGGCTAAAAAGACCAGGCCGTCTCCCTTCTCAGGGCAGAGCGACCCGGAGAGCCTAACCGCCGCCTCGCCTCTCTGGGCATCGAAGGCAGCCACGCTGCCGATGAGAACTCCCCGGTTGTCCGACATCTCCCGGCCCATGACATCTCTGGCCCCCAGCAGATGGCCTTGTGTAAAATCGCGGTTGAAGGCTAAGGCCAAGTCTCTTTCATCCTCGGGAGTTGGCGACCACTTGCCAATGGCAAAGGCATCCAGGGCTCTTCTGTAAATGCTGGTTACAATAGCCACATACTCCGGGGACTTCATCCTCCCTTCAATTTTCAGGGACTCCACCGGCGAGCGGACGATCCTGTCCAGATGCCTGTAAACGCAAAGGTCGCGGGTGGATATGAGAAATCTCTCTTTTAGCGGCTGGGCGGAAAGGCTTGCCGGTCGGCCGTATCTGTCTTTTTCGCCTTTCAGCAGCACATAGGGCTTTCTACAGGGCTGGGCGCACATGCCCCGGTTGCCGCTGCGCCCGCCAATGGCTGAAGAGAGAAGGCACTGCCCGGAATAAGAGTAGCAGAGAGCGCCATGAACGAAGACCTCCAGGCCGATTCGCTGCGACTTCGTATCCTTCCTCAGCTCTTGCCTCAGCTCTCTATCCATCTCTATTATCTCATCCAGGCACACCTCTCTGGCCAAGACAGATCTCTTAAATCCAGCGCGGGCCGCCCAGAGTGCCCCCTGCCGGTTATGGATGGTCATCTGGGTGGAGGCGTGCCTCTCCAGCTCCGGCACTATTCGGCTGGCCAGTAGAGAAGCGCCCAGATCCTGCAGCAGCACGGCGTCTGTGCCCATTTCATAGAGCCTGAGAAGATATTCGGCCACATCGGAGAGCTCATTTTCTCTGATGAGTGTGTTGACCGTCACATAGACCTTTACGCCCCGCAGATGAGCGTAGTCGATAGCACGAGCTAATGCTGTCTCATCGAAGTTTGCGGCGAATTTTCTTGCCCCAAACCTCTTGCCGCTCAGGTAAACGGCATCAGCTCCTGCGGCGATTGCGGACTCTAAAGCCTCAGGCGAGCCGGCTGGGGCGAGCAGTTCAGGCAGTCTTCTCAAGGTTTATCGCCAACATAATGAATATGGATTCTCTCTCTCTTTCAATCGGGTACAAGAAATTGCCAAAAGCTTGGAAGTCAATTAGCCACAGCCCGCGATATCGTCAACGGCCTTCACCACACTTTGCCACTGGGGGCAATAGTATACCTGGTCTGAATAATCTTTGATATTCGTGTCATTCAAGCTCCAGGGATGCAGAAACAAAATTCCCCTCCGATCAGGATCGCTCTTAACAAATTCCACGATGTTCAGGTCGAGATCATCTATTAACACGTCGGAAGGTACATTGTGCTTGGTGCCTGTTCTGGCACGATGATATTGCTTTAAGCAGGGGAAGTGTGCTTGAAGCCATCTTCTGGTAGCCTCCTCTGCATTGAGTCTTCTGGCCGTGACCACGAGAAGATCGTGCCCAGAAAGCTTCTTTATGGCATTTTGCGCTCCTTCGACGAGCGGCACTCTCATGACATATTCCGGATCAGCCAGCAACCTGGCAATCTCCGTCCATATCTCTATTCCAGCAAAGCTCCAGTGGGCACGATTGATATCGCTTTTGGAATACGTCTGTCCATACTCTTTTTCAATTTCTTTCAAAACAGCACTGACTTGATCTGCTAAAACCCCGTCAATGTCTACAGCAATCTTCAAACCATGCCTCCCATGCAAATTATTCTATGAACCTTTCATGTCTCCAGGTAATTTAACTGAATCGTTGTATGATAAATCTTTTCAGGTCGACACTGAATATGATCTACCTCATTGGTCTTCGGTTAGGTTAAGAGATGATTAGCCAATTAGCTATTTTTTATTTTAATGCTGATTGTAGAACAACCATCTTGTAATTGGATTCAATTCGATCTCAGCGATCGTATGGCCGATAAAATATCCGAAGTACAACACCTGGCATTTTGACACTCGCATATCGATTTAGCTCTTAACCGAAGACGCATGTGATCTACCTTTAAAACAGAGCAGGAAGCCAAAAGAAGAAAAGCGAAAGCGCAAGAAGTAAGTTACAGAATGTGAAGTGCTGGTTTTGGGTCTGCCCCATGCGGTAAACTGCGCGCAATGATAAAAAAAACTGCCCGCGGATGTGTTGATATCAGTACATTGCGGGGTACTAGAGAGGCACAATCCCCCTCTTTAGGAGATTTGCTATCTATTTTTCCACATTACTGTCAGGATGGGTTAACGTAATAGCGTTCTCAAGCGTTCTCTGTGTTCCGGAGAGAACGAATAAACCTTAAACCTATTATTACATCGGGAGCGTGGAGGGTCACGAATACCCCGACCTTCAGGTCGGGGATGAAGTGAACCCTCGCACGTTCTTTCTGCTCTTCTAAATCAATAAAACAAATCGTGCAGATCAATGGAATCTGAGCAACGAAGACTCGACGAATTCTGAATTCCCAAAAAACCGGGCGTGCGGGCGTGCGGCTCGAAGCATACCCCATCCTTTAGGGTGGAGTGGCCGCACGCAGTTTGATTTTAGAGTTCCTTGTATGTAGTGTCATATATCGGGATCGTCGGCGTAGGTAGCAGCTTTTCCCCAGTATATTTGGCATAGGATTTTGTTTCAGTGACGTGGATTGTATTTATTACATGCATTACATCGGCGGATGATGTCAGTTCGTTAATATCCCCTGAAATTAGCACCCAACCAGAAGCACCGTTTCCCCTATCCGATCGGTTGTAGTATGCATATATATGTATCATTTTTCCATCAAGACTACCGAATTTTGTCCACTCATCTTTAATCTCATCAATGGTAAATTCCCAAGGGAAAGTTGGATCTAATGCTTTTTCGGCATGAATGGCATCGTCTACACTGGAGAAGCGGCTCACATTCATGATTGTCCCTTTTAGTCCATCTATTATGGCATCTCTGGCCGTCACATTATTTGGCGGCATACCGCTGAATAAAGGGAGCATATGTGGATGAGGCTCATCATATACTTTAACCGTTGGATTTCCAGTAGATGAATCACCATCATAACTAATATTGTAGAAAGCTTCGCATATATCACGACCTGTGTTTGTCGGACAGCTATATGGCCCTTGAATTTTCGAAATCTCATCAGCCGAACTTATCCCCAATAACAACAGCATGGGCAAGACAATTAATATATATTTCATAAATTTTTTTTACTTCCATAATACTTTTTGGTCTTCCTCAAGTCCCTTGATACTTCGCTGAGTATTTAGCGATATTCTTTGTTTGGTGCTTCATACACCAAACCATTGTAAAGAAAGCGGTCGGTCAAAAACCATGCTACAACATCGACCTCGCAAAAAGCCCAATAATCGAGGATCGAATAGTCGAATGGTTTATATGACCTTGGGCAGAGTGGATTAATTATGGTGGATAAGTTCCAATGCAAGAATTGCGGGACGTTCGCATCGGAGAGTTCTTACCTCCTCGCGGGCAATCGTTGTCCAAATTGCGATAGCGTAATTGATGAAATAAAACAAAAAATCAAAAATTCATTCAGAAGCGAGTGATGGTGCTAGTCCCCATAACTCACAAATCAACATATCGGCTCTTCGCTGTTTCATGTAGTTAACATCAGGTTATTATGAAATGGGATCTGGAGCAGGGATCAAGAAATCGGCAAGCAGGATAACTAGCCACTTAGTCCGGATGGCTGAGTTGTCATCCCGAGGATTTGCATCTCCTGCTACACCCGCACTAAATAGCGAGGAACCAATATATCTATTGGTAGCGAGGTCATAATATAAATATAACTACATCCGTCAGGTTACCGATTTCCTTGAGTATCATCTTTTCTATCCCTTCTTCATCTCAACCTGATCCTCGATTAACTTTGCCGAGCACTTCTCACCCAAGGGCCTTTGTAAACCATACTAGCATGCGAGGTTCTTCATTAGCCACGTATGAACCACTGGGATCATGGACGTTTCAGATAAAAGCAATGGTTAGACCGCATACATAGGTTATTTATTTGTGAAGATCCTCTATGATTACGGTGAATGGGATGAAGTGTACTAAATCAATTCTCATTTTGATGACTCTAATTCTGCTTTGCTCGTCAGGGCAGGGTTTGCAGACATTTTCTGGAGAGACAATATCCATAGACACAGCAGTTGCCGACGATATTATCGCAGCGGGCAACATGGTAAGCATCAACGCCCCGGTGGACTCGGCAATAGTCGCCGGCGGCACAGTGAACATCAATGCGCCGGTGAAGGGCGATGTCATCGCGGCAGGTGGCCAGGTCTATGTCAACTCTGATGTGGGTGGAAAAGTAGTGGCTGCAGGCGGAAATATCAACCTGGGAGGCAATATTGGCACCAATCTGGTGGCAGCGGGCGGCCAGGTGAACATCCTTCCCGGTAAGACGGTGGAAAGAGATGCTCTCATCGGCGGTGGCCAGGTGATTAATGCAGGGCGAATCAACGGAACCCTCACCGTCAGCGCCAATCGATTCAATAACACCGGCTCGGCTGAAACGGTAAACTTCCATAAGGTAGAAGATCGGCCTGAGAAGAAAGAGGATTATGATATGGGCTTTAACATCTTCAGCCTCCTGGCCATACTAGGCTACTTCATTTTAGGATTGATTTTAGTCAAGTATCTGCCAGGCATCTTCTCGATTGTGGACGGCGAGGTGAGAAGCTCAACTCTTCTTAAGACCTTCATTGGATTCGTTTTGATAATCGCTTCATTCATAGCTATTCTGCTAGTGGCGATAACTGTGGTTGGCTTGCCCATTGCCTTGATCTCTACTTTGCTCATCCTGTCAGCCCTCATGCTCAGCGGGACCTTCGTCTCCTTCAGCTTGGGCAAATGGGTTGGTGAGCAGGCTAAGATCAAGCAGGGAGATCTGGTCTACTTCATAATCGGATTTGTTATCCTCAATGTGCTTTTCCTGCTGCCCTATGTAGGCGGTCTGGTCTCATTGATCTCCGTGAGCCTGGGCTTTGCAGCCCTATTATATGCGGCACGCCGCCTGGCCACCGTCGGCCAGGCAAAGGCTGCCTAAAGAGGCAACTGCAACATCTTTTTTTTAAGCGGTCCAGATCATAAGTGAAACTTTAAGTGCATCACTGAGTGGATCGTCAAATGAATCGTCAAATGGATAGATAGACTTTGAAGGAGATAGGCAAAGCCCGCAAACATTATTTGCGCAGCGACCAATATTGTTCATTGTCTAATGCATCCTGCAAGCGTGCAAGTGTGGTGAAGGCTTGAAACTGGTAGTATTCTACAATGGCGAATTTGGCGAGAGAGTGGTGGGCAACCTCATCAACTACTCGGGTTTCTGCATCTCATGTGGCGAGGCCTGCACCCAGTGCCGCAATGTCCGGCCGGGCTATGCCGAGAACATCGTCTCCTTGGTGGAGATGCCTGATCCGGCATCCTTGGGTGACTTCATCGATGATGTGGACCCACTGCTGCCTCAAAATATTCCGGCTGCAGACATTGCTATGGTAATCAATGTTCATCCTGACATTCTCTTCGGCCTTCTTCCGAGGCTCAAGGAAGCGGGCGTGAAAGGCATAGTGGGTGGTTCAGAGTCGCCGCGCGAGCTTCCCCTGGGCCAGAGAAGGCAACTGGAGGAGAAAGCAGCGGAGTTGGGAATGGAGGCGGCCTTTGCCAAGCCTTTCTGCGCCCTTCGCCCCGATCCGGCCAAGCCGAACATTTATGCTTTTCTCACCGAAGCGGGTATTGGAGATCCGGTAATCGATGTGACGGTGCAAAAGAGCCGGGAAGGAAAAGACTACATTTTGGCCGCCAATGTTGTCAGAACAGCGCCCTGCGGCTCCACCTGGTTTGTGGCCAAGCGCCTCCTGGGCCTGGAGCCGGATCAGCCCGATATCCGGGAGAGGATCTCCGAGGCGCATCATGCCTACCCCTGCACGGGATCGATGGATCGGGACACAGAACTGGGCGATACCGTGCTACATAAGGGCGGCTACATCATCCGCGATGCTGTGGAGGATGCCTTCAAGAGGGCGAAGAGGCTGGACTAGAGGCGCTCTCCTCTAACATTTTATTTTCATCCAGTGCGGCAGGATTTTCATCCCCCTCTCGGCCGATCTTCCAGCGGATTCTCTTTATCAAACCGAGCAGGGTGCGTGCCTCTCGCTCTGTCAGCTCTGCCCGGCCCAAGATGCGCCGCAGCATGAGCAGTGTAAATTCCACTTTGTGCAAGGGATAGCTGACCTCGGCGAGGAGCGATCTTGACTTTTCTTGCAGCAGGTTCAGGCTCTCTCGGCTGGCCATCTCCACGGTGCCAAAGTCTCCGTTCTCGCCATGGGATAGCTCATAAAATAGAACGGCGGCGGAATGGGAGAGGTTCATGACCGGATACTCGATGCTGGTGGGAATGGAGACCAGCATATCGCAGAGGGCCAGCTCCTCGCTGTTAAGGCCACAGTCCTCTCTGCCCAGGAGCAGCGCCACAGTCCCATCTTTTCCCTTTAGCTTTTCCGCCAGCCCTGCGGGCGAAAAGCAGGGCACACGCAGGTGCAGGCGCAGGTGATGCTGCGCCTCATCCAGCCTTTTTCCTGTAGTGCCCACTACCAGGTTGGCGCCCTGCAAAGCTTCTGGGAGGCTGGCAAAGGACCGGGACATCTGCAGAACATCTCTGGCGTGCGATGCCATGGCTGAGCCGAAGTCCTCGATCTTGCAGGGATTGACCAGAACCAGATCACGAAAGCCGAAGTTCTTCATGGCCCTGGCCACGGAGCCCACATTGCCCTCGTACAGGGGCTCTACCAGGACGACGCGAAGGTTCATCGATCTATCCTTTGGTAACTCCCATGGGCACCAGCCGGGCCACCTTGGTGGCGATGCCAAGATTATGCACCACGTCCACCACATCTCCGGAGGGCTTGTAGACCTGGGGCGCCTCCTCGGCCAGCATACTGGGACTGGTTGCCTTGACCACGATGCCGTCTCTGTTCAGGGCGGCTTTCACATTCTTGCCAGAAAACAGCTTTAGGGCCTTGCTTCGACTCATGACCCTGCCTGCGCCGTGGCAGGCAGAGCCGAAGGTGAGGTCCAGGGCCCGGTCGTTGCCGCATAGGACGTAGGAGGACGTTCCCATGCTGCCCGGTATGAGCACGGGCTGGCCTATTCCCGAGTAGGCCTCTGGCACCTCGCTTCGGCTGGGGCCAAAGGCCCGCGTTGCCCCCTTGCGGTGCACATAGAGACGCTCGCGTTTACCGTCCACCTCATGCTCCTCGATCTTGGCCACGTTGTGGGCCACATCGTAGACCAGATCCAGCTTGCTGTCTGGGAAGTACCTATCGAAGACCTCTCGCGTCCAGTGGGCGATGATATGCCGGTTGGCCCAGGCGTAGTTAGCGGCGCAGACCATTGCCCCAAAGTAATGATTGGCCTCGGGCGAGCCCAGGGGCGCGCAGGCCAGTTGCTTGTCCGGAATGTCGATGTTGTACTTTTTCACCGCTCGGGAAAGGACTTCCAGATGATCTGTGCAGATCTGATGTCCGGCTCCTCGCGAGCCGCAGTGGACCATAACCGTAATCTGGCCGGGAAAGAGGCCAAACTGCTTTGCTTTGGCCTCATCGAAGATCTCCTCCACGCGCTGGATCTCCAGGAAGTGGTTGCCGCTGCCAAGTGTTCCCAGCTGGGGCCGGCCGCGCTTGCGGGCTTTCACGCCCACCTGGGTCGGATCGGCTCCTGGCATGTGCCCGCTCTCCTCGCAATGGGACAGGTCGGCCTCAAAGCCGTAGCCCTCCTCCACCGCCCACTTGGCTCCGGAGATGAAAGCCTCGGTGAGCTGCTGGTCACTGGCATGCAGCCGGCCCGTGGATCCCAGGCCGGAGGGGATGGCCTCGAAGAGAGCATCGATGAGGGTATTGATGAGCGGCTGCACAGTCTTAGCCTGCAGATCGGAGCGCAGCAGGCGCACGCCACAGTTGATATCAAAGCCTACTCCACCCGGGCTGATGATGCCGCCCTCCTCTCGGAAGGCAGCCACGCCGCCGATGGGAAATCCGTAGCCCAGATGGGCATCGGGCATGGCCATGGAGTAATTGACAATGCCGGGCAAGGTGGCGACATTGGCCACCTGATCGATCGTTTCCGGCTCCACCATCTCTCGCAACGCCGCGGAGACAAAAATTCGCCCCGGCACGCGCATGCCCGGTCGGTAGCCGATGGGCACCTCGTAAATATTATCATCGATCTTGCTAATTTCAACCATAAATCACACGTCCAAAATCACCTGAATGCACCACACGTCATTCTTCTTGATGCCAAACTTGTGCCGGGTGATGGCCTTGACCTCATTCTCGAAGGCGTGTCTCTTTAGATCCGTCCTCTCGCCCCCAATCTCGCCCTGCAGCTTCCATGCCCCGTTTTGCTGCAGCTTGACGGAAAAGGTGGCGAAGACCGCTAACTCCGTCTCGAAAAGAAAGACAATCTCGGAGAGCCATTGGTAGGCCAGATCCTCCAGATCAAAGCCCTCCAGCTCCACCTTCCAGGTCTCTTTAACGACAATTGTTCCCGGGTCTACCATGGATTTGAAGAGGGCAGCAGCGGCATTGGAGAGCATCTCCTCCGGCGTCCTTCCGTAGGCTCTGAATTTTATGTCCGCGGTGTGCTCCAGGTACTCGAATGGGATCATTTGCTCATAATTAGGAGCTGCAAGGCATTAAAGTATTGCCAATCCTCGCGTCAGTCCTGCGGCTGCCGCTAGGCGCAGTGCATCGGCGTACTCCCGCCCGGTAATGGGCCGGTCCAATTCCGGAAAACGGCAGGCGTTGTACTCCGGACGGTATTGGGCCATAACGTTCAGATAGGTATTCTTCGAGATCTCCTCGGACAGGAACCGGACCACTTCGGCAGTTCCGGCTGCTCCTCCCGGCAGGACCAGGTGGCGGACGAGAAGGCCGCGCACGGCGATGCCGTCCTCGTCCAGGGCCAGGTCGCCCACCTGGCGGTGCATCTCTTTGATGGCTGCCTTCATGATGCCCATGTAGTTCGTCGCGTTGGAATACAGGAGGGGCGGCTCGTCTGAGCCGTACTTGGCATCGGGCATGTAGATGTCGAAGATTCCCTCCAGCAGGCGTAGCGTCTCTACAGAGTCGTAGCCTCCACTGTTGTAGACCAGAGGAACATGCAGGCCCTCTTCCCTGGCCAAGACCAGCGCCTCCAGGATTTGAGGGACAACGTGGGTGGGCGTGACGAAGTTGATGTTGTGGCATCCGCAGTCCTGCAAAGCCAGCATCATGCGCGCTAGCTCTTGGGCGGAGACCTCCTTCCCCTGGTCCTGCTGGCTGATATCATAATTTTGGCAGAAGACGCAGGCTAAATTGCAGCCGCAAAAGAAGATGGTGCCTGAGCCGCTGCGACCTACGAGGGGCGCCTCCTCGCCGAAGTGGGGAGTGTAGCTGGCCACGCGGGCCCGCCGCCCACAGCGGCAGAAGCCGCGCTCGTCTGCAAGGCGGTTAGCGCCACAGCGCCGGGGGCAGATCTCGCAGGCCTCCAGGCGGGCTATAGCGGTGCGGGCGCGGGCGTCGAGGTCTTCAGGGGAAAGGTGGGTGTAGGCAGGCATGAGGGATCACGAATTACGTAATGCCATGACAAAGAGAACTCATATTCGATGAGTGACAATGGTTATGAGCATTTTTGTATCTCCTGCAAAATCCACCATTGTCGATCCTTCGTAGGGTATTCGATCTGGCTTTGCCTGCGCCCATTTGGCACTGAGCGTATGCATGCCGTTCAGGTTGACATCGCCAATCCAGCAATTCCGTCCAAAACCGGTATTGTAAGAGGTGGTTCCTATCGGCTGCGAGGAATCATCGATGTAGATCTTGGCGTTGTTGATTGTCATCTTATGTTCATCTACGACAAAGATCGCACACTTGGTAGCCGCAGCGCTATTCGCCATTAGTAGCAGAGCTAGCATTAAAATTGCAGATATATATCTGAGTCTCATATTCATTTACTAGGTGATATTAGTATTTAAGAATTTTTAAATTTATTTGGAACAAATGGCATAAAAATTATGATCTAAAATAAGCTTAAAAAATGTTGCGTAAAGGGATCAGAGGAACCGGATCCCTTTGGGCATCTCACCGAAGCACTTGCGGAATTCCTCAGGCCAATTGGCAGGGTCCAGCCCCTTCTGGCTTAAGAATGCCGAGGCCCAGCGCTCCAGGCCCACGCCACTGCATCCCGACCAGAGAGCATCTCCCGACTGAGACTTCACCGTGAAGCCCTTGGGGTACTTCTCCCCGTTCACGGACAGATTCTGAAATTCTATCCAGTTGCCGTTGTAGGGCAACACGGCCTCGTAGTCCACAGTTCCTGCTCCGGACATCTCCGCCAGGCCTGTCTTTCCTTCCTGGGCCATAAACCAGGGTGTGACCCAGGCCGTCCTCCAGTGCAGCTCCAGGATATCCTCGAAGATGTGCTTGTAGCAGGCCTTCAGCTTCTCCGCTTCTGCTAAGACCTGTTCGCGTGTCCCCAGCCACACGATCTCTATCCGGTGGAATTCGTCAACGCGCTCGATTCCGTGAATTCCGCCCGACTCGTAACGGTGACTGGTGCCGGACCGGTCGAAGACTGTGATTGGCATCTCATCGCTCGGCAGAGTCATGCCCTGCAGAAATCCCCAGAAGGTAGGGCACTGGGCATAGCACATGCCTCCGATGGGCAGGTCTATCTTCTCTTTGACCAGCTCCAGCGGCACCTCATGGGTGACCTTGTAGTAGTCCATGACCTCTTCCCAGAAGGCCGGATCGCGGGTCTTGGGCGGGCAGACGAAATAGATCTCCGGGTAGACCCCTTGCGCATGGCCGCTCTTCTTCCAGACATCCCAGGTGTCCAGCTTAGGAAAGATCATCTCGCGATAGCCCAGGGGCTGGATGATCTCTTCCAGCACAATTTTCTCGAAGGTGCGAAAAACGTGCGTAGCCTCGGGCCCGTAGATCCACTGGCCGCGGCTGGAGCCGTGCTTGATCCAGCCCGCCTTTTGCATCTCCTCTGTGGGATCGCGAGTAGACTTAGGCTCGCGCGGCTGGCTTTCCCAGAGCAGCTCCCAATGCTCGGTCTTGCCTCCGTAGCCACTTTGCAGCTTATCTTCCAGAAGGCTGATTATCCTATCAGGTATGCGGTTTTCAATCTCTGACTGGCCCAGCGTTCCGTTCGGGCCCACGTCCAGGGATAGATGCAGCCGGCCACCCTCAAATTTTATTTCTCGAACATAGGGTATCTTGTGCTCAATGGCCTTCTCCGACTCGACCTCTATCTCGAATTTGTTAACATCCAGTCCGCGCACGCCAATTCGAAATTGCTTTCCCAAAAGCTCGGACAGCGGTCGACGCAGCCTGAGCAACGCATCATGAGCTCGCACAAACCTGTCGCTGTCAATGACCAGATCGATCTTGCTACCGGCCAGCTTCCATTCTGTTATCCTCGCACCTTGACCCTCTGGAGCGCCCTTCTGCAATATCGGCTCAGCTTTCCCAAAGAAGTCTGAAATGGCAGCTTCGGCCTTTTCCGCGTCCGCGCTCAGCCGGAAGCTTGCCTCCAAATGGAATTTCATCTCTCCTCCGTGCAAGTTAATGCCTCTTCCGCTATTTTAATGTTCATCAGTAGATCGTCAACCGTGGAGAGCATAGTGCCTATCTTCTCGGTGGAGAATTCCAGGCAGAAGCAGTCGGCATCTATCTGAAGATCCATATTGGGCAGGTTATCGGGCTCAACCGCCCTTGCCACAGGCTCAGCCTGCTCTCCCCAAAAAACCATATGGGCCCGGATCATGCCGCATCCTCGACCGCGGGCTCACCTTCTGCAGTTTTATGCAGTTGCTCTCCCACAATCTCGTCTAGAATGGCCAGGAACTTGTCCTCTGTGCCCGGTGGAATGGAAGCGCCGCTGGCGATGATATGGCCCCCACCGGCTCCGCCTACGGCCCCAGCTGCCTTTCTCATGGCAATAGACAGGTCGAGGCCCATGGATACGAGCGGCTTGTTTCCTCGCGCCGATATCTTGACCATATCATCCTTGTGATTCAGGGTGATGAGGGGATGATCGGCGTAGAGGTACCTGATTCCTAGTCCCGACACAATAGCTCCCGCTTCCATATTTACCATTTTCAGGTAGCGGATGTTCGTTAGCACCTGATTTTGCTCTCGCAGCATGCCAATCTCCCGCAGGATATGGCCTTTGTATTCTAAAGCCAGGCTTCTGGCCTGGTCAAGTGTGCTAGCGTCGCGCAGGCATAGTGTCAGGCCCAGGCCCGGAACGTCTCTATTGCCGCAGGCATTGAGCAGCTGCACCATCTCCAAGGAGTTTTCCACCACTTCATGCTTGAGCCTAATGGCCTCTCCGATGATGGAATCGGCGGCAAAGCTTCCTTGCATAAGCAATTTTAAAGTCAAGGCAGTGCATAGTCTTGCCAGGTCATCTTTAGCCAGGCTCTCTACATTGCCCTTAATCTTCAAATCATCTAAAAATTGGCGGGTCTTCTCCAGGTCGCCGGTAAAATCCAGGAGCGGCTCTATGCTGCTTTCGAAAACTTCCTCTACCGGACCGTCTTCGGACATCTTCAGGCCCGCTTTCACCTCTACGGCTTTGCAGGCTATGGCCTCTTCCAGAATAGTTTTGTTTGCGCCGATCATGCCCTGCCGGTCACCCATGGCGCCTACCAGCGCCAGGCCGGATAGATCGGCGTTGTCGCCCATATGGCGCACCACGCTGTACACTGTGCCCGCGGCAGAGAGCTCAAAGGCCCCATCTATGCCGAAGAGATGAGGATTGAGATGCATGCAGCTTAAAGTGCCCACCGGCCGGTGGTGGTCCAGCACGAAGCAGTCATCTTTGACGCGGGAGACAAGTTCAGGCTTACCGCTGCCCATATCGCAAAATACTACCGGCCCCTCTAGATCGGCAAGCACGGATTCGTCCAGCCTACTAACTAGAGTGGCCTGAAAAGGTATCCCCGCGCGCAGGAGGGCACTGCAGATCAGCCCTGCGGATGTGATCCCGTCCGCGTCGTTATGCGAGATCACGCGCATGCTGTCGCACCGCAATATCGACCTGGCAATAGCTTCTGCAGCTTTGTCCAGCCGCTTCATGAGATGAGAATCTCAGCCGTCTCAGGCGAGTAAGTCCATTCCGGTGCCAAACGCCCGGAGTCATGATAGTATTTAACCAATCTTCGGACCTTGTTCTCGGTGAGCTGCAGAGATCTCTTGTTGTGGACGTCCTTCTTGTTGGCCTTGATATGTTTGCGGACGTGCAGAGCCTTTCTCATCAGATTGGTGAGATCCTCCGGGATATCAGGCTGGGCATTGTTCTCTTTCAGGAAGCCGGTTATATTCTTGCCGAGGACCAGCTTGGTGCTGGGCACTCCGTACTGATCTCGCAGGTTGAGGCCAATGCGGCTGGGGGGCATTCCGCTCTCGTGCAGCTTCATGATTGTCTTTTCCAGCTCCTCTTTGGATACATCAGACCACGCGGGTGCTTTGGTAACCGCAGGCGGTCGGGATCGGGAGGAGCCCTTTTTTCTGCTGTGCATCTTAGCCATCTTAATAGTCCTCATTAAATTTCATAAAGGCGAAGGTGTAATGCTCACTGTCAGGTGGGATAAAAAACTTGCGCCGCTCTGTAGGTAATAGATTTATAGGCAGGGGGTTTTCCAAGACCCTGTTATGTTTCCCGAGTATATAAACCAACTCTTTTATCTGATAGGCCAAGCGGTAGTACTTTTAGTCGTTTTGATTTTGATTCTGTCGATAATAGTAGCTCTGCTCGTTCTTTACTCCTTTAAGACAGGCAACTTCTTTGCGGCCCGTTATATGCTCTTGGGAATCATTCTTCTCGAGAACGTAATCAAGACTCTCTTCTGGATTTCCCGCGCTGATGATTCCATAGTAGACGATGTGGGTGTGCGGCTGCGCAATTACATAAACAACAAAAAGTTTCTGAATATTCCTTACGAAGAGCGGTTCATTTTCATGCCCCAATGCGTTCGCAGCACACAGTGCCCGGCCAAGCTCACACCGGAGGGGATAAAGTGCGTGAACTGCGGGCTCTGCGGTGTCGGAGAGGCCAAGAAATATGCGGAGAGCCTGGGCTATCGATTCTTCATCGTGCCCGGCTCCAGCTTCATAAAGAGGATAATCAAGAAATACCGGCCGCGAGCTATTGTCGGTGTCGGCTGCCATATGGAGATTAAAGAAGGTCTGGATCTCTGCCACCGCTACGGTATACCTGCGCGGGGAGTGCCGCTCTCAACAGCAGGTTGTGTGGCTACGACACTGGACTGGGAACAGTTCTACGAGGCCATAAAAGAGAAAGAACCGCTGCAGAAGATGTCAGCCGAAAGATGACGCTGCAGATCGATTAAGAGAAAAACGCCCAAAAAAATGTGCTAAAAGTGCAGTTTATTCCATGCTGATGGCTTCGGATGGGCAAGCCTCAACGCATGTCTTGCACTCAGTGCACTTTTCCTTATTTACGACTGCTATTTCTTCGTCGTCCAAGGTGATGGCTTCTTCTGGGCACTCCTCGACGCAAGTTCCACAGCTTACGCATTCCTCTCTGTTAACAACTGCAGGCATTATTAACTCCTCCAAATTTGCCTCACTCGGCAAAACCACCTGTAAGTATATCCGATATATACCTTTCGTTGGCCTTATCAGCTTATGCCAGTTCGTTGTACCTCTTTCGGTCTTTCAGCTCCTGGCGTTTGGCGCTGTTCCATCCGCTCACTGCCTGAAGGTATCCGGTGATTCGGCTGATGTGATCCACATCTTCCGATCCGCACTTAGGACACTTATCCTCCAGTCCTCCTGAGACCTGAGAGCAGCCCAGGCATACTGTCATATCCCTGCTAAATGTGAAGTAGCCGATCTGGGTTTCCTTGGCCAGGCGCAGGCCGAAGTCCATCAGACCCTGGGGGTCAGGAGTGGCCTCTCCCATGAAGATATGAAAGATGTTGCCGCCATCGACTATGGGGAAGAAAACATGCTCGAGCTTTGCCCTCTCGAAGATTGTCACGTCGGCACCAGGCGGCAAATGAGTGCCGTTGGTGTAATAGACGGGCAGATCGCGTGTCTTGTGCACATTCTTCTTCACAGCATGAAGGTCGCCCTTGACAACCCCCTCCGCACAGTCCCGAAACTCCTCATGGATGAGGTCGGATACCGCGAAGCGCTGGGCTGTTGTCTCCGCAGGTGTACGCGCCAGGGCAATGGTCATGCCGTGCTGCCCAGAGAGTTTTTTGGCGTAGATCTCCATCTCCGTCATGGCCCGCACGGCCAGCTTCCAGGCCTCTCTGGACTCATGCATCTGCTTTCCCGTGTGGAACTGAACCATCTCATTGACGCCCACCACGCCGATGGTATAGACCAGCCCCTCCAGGCCCACGGCAATAGAGCCCTTTTCTCCGGTGATCGGGTCGCGCGGCTGCTGGGTGGCGAAGGGCATGCGGTGGTTCTGGACGATCTGGTTCATCCACTCGCGCTTAACTTTGAAGATCTCCACAGAGGTGTCCATCAGCTCTCGCAGGTATTCGAAGAGAAGCTCATCGTCGCCCCGGGCCAGGTAAGCAGCGCGAGGACAGTTGAGGGATACTACCTGCCAGGAGCCCATGGAGAAGTGCTTGCCGTCTTTGAAGTACAGCTTGTCCTCAAACTGGCTGTCGCTGTCAAAAGTAGCAGCAAACTGATAGGCGCAGCATTGGTAGCAGGATATTCCTTCACCGGCTCCACGGTAAGCGGGAAGCTGGTTGTCAAAGTAGGGTGTGCCATATTCAGCAGCCAGCTTGAAGGTCAAGAGGTAGAGCTCTTGGTAGGTAGGAAGATCCGGGTGGGCGGCATTAAAGGCTTCGTCTTCCTTCATGAAGTCCGGCTCAATGCTGATCTCGGGCTTGGGGAAGTTGAAGGGCTTGCCCCAGTAGTCTCCGGCCAGCATAACCTCCATAAGGGCTTTGAAAGCCAGGCGCACCTCACGCTCGAACTGGCCGTAGGTCTTTAAAGGTGCATCAGGTGACGAGCCGTTCCAGACTTTTCCCGCGTAAACGGCAGGCTTATCCCGCCACAGCTTGGGCACTCCCGGCGTGAGCTGCACCGAGGAAAAGACGAGCTGGCCGCCGCGAGCGACCATCATCTGTGTCATCTCGTAGACAAACATCTGCATGAGCTGCACGATCTCGGCATAGCTGCGGTCTTCGAAGTAGGGAGCGATGAAGGTGAGGAAGTTGTAGAAGCCCTGGCCTCCGGCAAAGTTGGTCTGGGCGCTGCCCAGGGCTTTTACTGCATGCAGCATGGCCACCTCCGGTTTTTTGGCCGGGCCCGCTACACTGGCCTTGGTCCCCAGGCCGTCGGGCATCAAGCCGTAGTATAAGAAATAGCGGAGATCCCAATCCTGGCAGAATGGCCTGGTTCCAAAGTACTCCAGATCGTGGATGTGCAGGTCTCCGGCCAGGTGACGGTCGGCGAGGTAAGGAGGTAGCAGCAGCAGGTATTGCTCCTTGCTGATCTTGTCTGCCTTCTTCTTATGGCTGGTCTCGGCATTTTCCTGGAGATTGGCATTCTCCTTGGACTCAAAGCCCGTGCCGATATCGATGAGGTGGGCATCGAAGACCGGAGTTCCCACGCGAGTGCAGATGTTGCGCCACTCCGTGTGGTGCCTCTCCAAGAGGACCACATTCATGATCTCTCGCACCAGGGGGCCGCTCAGGTACTGGACGTTCATCCACCGCACCCGGCGCTCCACCTCTTTGGCGATGTCCTTAGCCTCTTCTTCGGTAATGCCCGGCTCTTTATAAAATTGTTCTGAGAGCTTCGTCTCTTTGATGAGCTGCTTGGCTATGGCCTCTCTATCCCAGTCCAGCAGGTGGCCGTCCGTGGTCCTAACCCTGGGCATGGCAGAAACGGCCAGCCCTTCCAGGGTCTGCTGCACAATTCTGCTGCTCAACCCACATCCCTTCTACCATAACGCAACATAACTCATCATCTCTGCAATCAACTTATTGTACCAGTATTTCATCCTGAGTTTATTGGCTTTGCGCTCCAAACATTACTAAAATTTTTTGAAAAGTATCTCTTCTCTGGATTATAAATTGATCGGCCAAGATCAACTCGGGAAATATTAAACCCATTGGACGCGGGGCGAAAGTAATCGGTATAACATTGCCAAAGACAAAGGCGTTCATGAGCCGCAGTATTTTTGGCACTGTCATGCAATTCGAAAACTATTTGTCATTAAAAAATCATGCTGATGATATTATCTTGTTCGAGGTGAAGAATAATGAAAAGTAATCTCATTTTAGGGCTGTTGGCCATTATGGCTTTTGCCCTCTCTTTATCGGGATGCTATGCACAGTCCTGCCCTGCACCTGAGACCTTAGAAAGCGCAGCTGAAATCAATGATTCTCAAAATGAATCCCTGGATACCTCTGGCGCTCTTAGCCTTTCCGATATGACGGAGATGCAGCTCTATGAAAATGCAGAATATGGCTTAAGCATCTCCTATCCAACAGGCTGGACCGCGGAGGAGCCTGACCCCAATGAATTAGGCATTGTAGTGGGATTCTTGGCACCAGGAGATAACATCGATAATCCTCAAAACTATGTAACGCTGCAAATTGAGGAGCTGCCTGCCGGCATGAATTTAACTCTTGCTCAGTATGTTCAGGCGGCATTAAGCAGCCTGAAGGCAGCCTTGCCGGACCTGTATCTCGAGGCGGAGAGCGACATTTCAATGGGCGAGCAGACCGGACATGCCATAGTCTACAACCTGGAGAGCGATGGCGCTGAATATAGAGTTCTAAAAGCTTGGACGGTCCATGGAGATGAGGCTTATATCTTCACATACAACGCTCCAGTCGATCGCTACGATGAGTTTGCAAAAGATGCTAGCACTATAATTAGCTCTCTTGTAGTGGCCTAAAATTCTTTTTAAAAATTAAATTTTTTATTTGATTATCGCCTCCAGTCTCCGGTTCACATCATCCCAGTCCACTATGTTCCAGAAGGCCTCCACGAACTTCGGCCTCTCATTCTTATAGTCCAGATAGTAGGCATGCTCCCAGACATCCAGGATCATGAGGATACGAAAAAATGTGGTGAATATTCACATTGTGCTTCTCTATCTGCATGATGAGGGGCCTGCTGGTCATGCCACACCAGGCAAGAGAAGCCCAGCCCGAGCCCTCTGTGCTGGCTGATGCCGCAGAAAACTCCTTCTTGAAGCGCTCGAAGGATTCGAACTCCTTCTTCAGGACGTCTGCCAGAGAGCTGCTTGTCTCCTTGCCGACCTTCACTGCAGGGGCCAGATTTCGCCAGAAGAGGCCGTGTAGAACATTTGCTAAATAATCCTTCGGCGCAATGGCAAAATAGCCCAAGGGCCTATTAGAACATATGAAAATCCTGGCATGATACCATGGGATCTGGAGTTTGAGGTATAGGAGATGAAGCACCTGCCTTATAACAAATCTTTAAAAAGATATTTATATCAGAATGCACCTAAGAAATAGCTAAGGAGATATTTGAACTGCAAGAGGCTAGAAGATGATGAGGGTCCTCCTATTCAGTAGCTTGATCTTGGCGCTGAATCTGGCTATCTGTTCGGGATATGATTTTGGAACAAAAGTCATGGCGGACGATACGGATATGGGGATGCCCCTTTTTGATTTGCCAGGAGGATGGACTGTTGGCTTCTGGGATACGGGAACGCCCGGATACGATCAAGCTGATCCGGTATACATGCAAGTAGCTTTCTCTTGTCACAATATGATAGTCTCTAATGATGTGCGGCTCACTTCTATCGGCAATCACTCCCCGGGATCAAAGGTAACATTTGAAGACATCGACATGAACAAGCCGCTAACTCCGCTACCTGCAACGATTAACTACCTAAATTTATATGGCAGTTCGGCATACGATCTCGATGATCCGGTTTATCTGCATCTGTATTATCATGGTAGGAATTATATAAATAATCATCAAGAACAAGACTTGGATGAGTCCAGCAATACATGCCAAAACGAAAAAGCTGACCCAGTTGAGATAGAAGATTTCGAGATGCGACTTCCATATCGCGGTGGAATTTCCATGCCCGGAGTAAGCTGTATCGAGTTTACTGATGGCTATAAATTGTTGGTCTCGGATCCAATAACAAATTTAGTTCCTAAAAAAATTGGTATGTGGCAGAAATCAAAGATCGAAATGATTAAGGGTGCAAAAGCAAATTACTATCACATTCTCGACACCTGGCTCGTGAGAATAGCCCCAGCCGAAATTGATGATAGTTGTCTCTTCGACGAAGATGCCCGCGATCATGATAGCAACTATGCTCCGATGACAACTTTCATTTGCACCAACGATATCAGACTGAACCGCATCGGAAACCTGAGTCCAGGAACTAAAGTAGTGGATTTCGATCCCGATCAAAACAAAATTCTTTCAGTACCAGCCCTGGCAAGATTTCTCGAGAGGGCCTCAGATACAGCAAGAATCAGATATCAAGATAGAAATGGTAACGGGGTATATGATTATGCAGACTTCTTATACCTAAATTATCCATCAGGAAACGCCGGAGATAGCGTGGTCGTGAATAATGTTCGTCTCACACCAGTAAATGCATCTCCCGGTCCTTAGTTATTACAGGCAATTATAATCCCAAATAATCAGGGAAATCCTCCTTGCTTTGGCAATCTGCATCCCTACTACCCTTCATGATCCTGCCCCAGGCGGCTGAAGCCCTGGGTTTGCAGAAAGGGGGACAAGTGACAACCATAGTCAAGTCAATCAAGAAAGCCCCCTTCTACGCCCCCCGCCGCGGCTGCGTAGCATTGCTATCTTATCTCAACATCACCCGGCTCAATGTCACCAGGAATAGGGCCATTAGCAGCCATCCCATCAGAGACTCCATCACCGTTAGAACCTCATAGCCCTTGATGATGCTGAAATTCTTAGGAGTCTTGCCTAAAAACTGCATACTGCTGAAGTAGAAGGCATCATTGAGCGATATGCTCGCCTTATCTTTCACCTGCGCCTGCCCGCCGTCCGGCTGCAGAGCGTTTCCCGCCCAGAAGATGCCCATAAAGAGGAGGATGATGGCCACGCTCAGGAGAATGGTATGCGAAGGGCGCACCCCGTAGCCGCAGGAGATCCAGGCCAGACGATCAAAGAGCTTGGGAAATATCCTAGGAGATCGCGCCTGCTTTTCCGTTCTATACTGGTAATAGCAGTCGTCCTGATCCTCGAACTGCTCCAGGTTCCTGAAGTTTCTGATGAGCGTCAGGTACACCGAGCCGTTATAGGGAACGTGGCTTTTGATGGAATTCCAGCGGACTGCTATGCGGTTAAAATTGAAGTCCTTGAGGTGGATGCTTGATCCTTCCGAGAATACGGCATCGGACAGCTTCAATGTGTATACCTTGGCATTGGACAGGTGGAAATATTTGTCGAACATCGCCCGGCCAAAGTCAGCATCATTGAACTTGGCCCGGGAGAAATTGGCATCAATGACAAAGTGGGCCCGGGAGAAGTTGGCTTCTCCCTGAAAAAGTGAATCGGAAAAGCCGGCATCCTCCTGGAAGTGAGAACCGGAGAAGTTGGTCGCCTTGGTGAATGTGGTGCCATCAAAGTCCACCAGCCCGGAGAAGGCAGCGTGATCGAAGAAGACATCCCCCTTGATCACAGAGTACTCGATTTTTATTATTGATTTTATGATTTTTAGCTTATTTATATTAAGCGGCAGGTCCAGGCGGTGCAGATCCAAATCCCCGTAGATGATGACATTCTCATACTCCACAGGTTTGCCCTTCTCGATCTTTTCCAGGATCTCCTCGGCCTTGATCATTAAGAGGTTATCGACCATAAACGGAGGGAGAAATCGATAAAAGC
Source organism: Methanothrix sp. (assembly GCA_035527135.1). Lineage (GTDB taxonomy): Archaea > Halobacteriota > Methanosarcinia > Methanotrichales > Methanotrichaceae > Methanothrix. The sequence continues at coordinate 36,565 of DATLBD010000041.1, forward strand.
AGATATTCTTTGCGGTACCATACCTGTGCCATCCCTTTCAGGCGGCTTTCTGCCCTGCTTTCACTGCTGCCAAATCAAATGCCCAAATCAAATGCCATCAAATCGCCCCGGTCTCAAATCTCCTCCGATCCCGTCCCCAAGAGCATCTTCTCCACCCAGTCCCAGTCGTGCTCGTAGATGTGCGCTGAGGCGCTGGTAGTCGAGATCGATCCGGGCTTTGCGCCTACCTCACTGCAGACATACTGCAGCAACCTGGCCAGGCCGTAGAGATTGGCGGGATACGCTCCGGCAAAGTCGTGGCTTCGAAAGAAGATGGACAGATGCAGGAGGCCATCGCGCAGCTTGAAGTCGTCCACAATCATGCAGGGGACCTCATCTTTGGCCGCATCCACAGGCGCGATCCAGGTTACAGCCGTGGCCCGGCGCGTATTGGCAGAAGCCTTGAGCCGCAAGATGGCCTGCTCGATCTGATCCAGAGCAGGCATGCCCGGCAGGGACCAGGCACGCAGGCGTTCGCCGTAGGTGTACTCAAAGCCGGGATTCTTGCCCGATAAAAGCTGCTGTGCGTACTCCTCTAAACGCTCCTCATTCCAGGAGTACTCGGCGGGAATCATCTCTAGATAGGGATTTTCCACCACAATCTGCAAAGATAAGAGCTCCCGTATCCTGGTGCCCCTCTCATCAGTGATCTCTGACCCCTGCCGCCAGATGAGGCTCATGCCTCTGTACCAGGCATCGGAGATGGTTCTTGCGCGAATGAATCGGCCCAGTCTTGCCATGAAAAAGCTCCCAACTGATATTGAAGAAAGTGTGGTTATTGGCTTATTGCTTTTTGCCCGTTAGCTCCGCCAGTGCCTCCGGCGGAAATGCCTTGATGATATCTATTTTCTTTACGCAACGTGTTCCAATGCCGTATTTCTTGGCAATGGGCTTCAGCTCCCTCATGCTGTATCGCCTGACGATCTCCTCCACATCCATGAGAGCTGCTTTAATCTACCTGTTACTTTAAGTTTTTTCGGAGTTGTATTATGTTACCCAAATGGCCTTGACGCAAGATTGCCTCATGCCACCAGGGCCGAGAGTTGGTGCATCTCCAGACCCAGGCCGCCATAGCTGAATTTTAAATCGAGGAGTCCATTATGCAACATTAATAATATCAATAGTAATATAAACTCAAAAAGGATGAGCAAAGCTATGAGGATGACACCGAGTCCCGGCGTCTGAAATGCCTCAATGACAAAATCCCACAGAGTCCTTCCCACTACCATACTATCCCCCCCAGAGCGCACCGGAAGGGGTTCTTTTCCAGGTTATTAAAGGTGAGGAATGCGTGCGGAGCGAAAGTAATCAGAGGAAAAGATATTTTTAGAGATTAGTTTAAAATAACATACAATGGGCGACTTCGAGTGGGCACTGGTGAGCGCCCTAAACTCATTCTTCGAGAAAGATGGCATCGCTGCCATAGCCTACCGGCTAAAACAGTCGCGCTTCTCTGCCCAGTTCATGGACATACTGGTGGACTCCAAAATTCCCGAGTACTATCTGGCCATCGAGTGCAAGAGCCTGGATGCACGCAAGACAAAATCGCTCTACTTCAAGCAGCACTTCAGCCTTGCCGCCGGAGCGCACCAGATGACGCGCGAGACGGAGTTTATCACCCGCTCGGGAAGGCAGGGCATCCTGGCGGTGGAGCTGCGCTACGGTGCCGGCAAAGCGAGGAGCGCGCACCTCGTTCCCTGGGGGCAGATCTTCCAGAGATACAACGCCGGAGAGACAGGCATAACCTTGCAGGATATCGAGATCAACCCCCCACTAGAGAGAAAAGGCGGCTCCTACCAGATCTCCCGGCTGGACATCGTGCGCATCTCCGGATACTTCGATTTGGCTGGTGAAGGCGATGGCCTGGATGAGGAACCGGCTATTGAGGAGTAAAAGAGAAGGAGGAGCCAGCAAGGAGAAGAATGAATGAAGAGAATTGCGAGAGTGAATAAGTAGAGCATGAAGAAAAATAATAATAGTAGCGCCCAAATGTGGTTTCACTTAATTTAACTCCAATGAAGTTTACTTGGATTAACCTTTTATTCCAGCCCGTGTCTCCACAAAGCCATGAAGCTTCCGGGCACGGCGACGCAAGAGGAGAACATCTACATCGCCATGGGAAAGCTGAACATCCAGCCGGGCCAGGCATTCTTGGACATCGGCTGCGGTTCAGGGGCCATCTCCCTGGCCGCCTCTCGCTACAC
>DATLBD010000042.1:0-10473 GCA_035527135.1 Methanothrix sp.
GTTCTACTACTACTTCAGCTCTAAAGAAGACATATTGGGTGCAGTTGTAGAGAAAAGCATTGCAGTCTTGGAGCAGAATGTAAGGCGGCTCATTCAAGATGAAAATGTTGATGAGGCATCCAGGTTCAATGAAGCAATCAATGAGATTCTTCGGTTCGTTACCCAAAGGAATGATTTCATCGACTTTCTCCATCAGGATATAAATGCTGTAATGCATGCAAAATTGGAACGGGCAACTGTAGAAAAAATAATCCCTATTTTATCGGATTTAGTGGCCAAAGGAAATGCTAAAGGTCGTTTCAATGTCGAAAATCCCATCGAGACGGTTGAGCTTCTGAGTGCTGCCTTGGTCTATATCTTCCACCAGCCTGATATCAACACCGACCAACGACGCCGTGAGAAGCTATGCCGGTCTCTGGAAAAGATCATGAACAAGGTCTTGGATGCTAATAATTACAGTTTCATGATAAAATTTTAACTAAAAAAACAATTCAGAGCAATCGGCGGGACTCTATTTTGGCGCATCTTCCCGCTACCACGCGAAATCCTTCTTTGTCCAGCTTCTTTATGGCCTCCGGGCTCTCTGTGCCTGGCTGCATCCAGAAGACCTTGAAGCCTTTCTGCTTGGCCTCCTCAGCCAGGGCAGGTACGGCAGAGGGTCTTCGGAATACATTCACAATGTCGATCTCATCCGGGATGTCCTGCATGGAAGCGTAGACCTTCTCGCCCAGAATGGTACTGCCGGCATAATTGGGATTGACGAGATAGAGCTTGAAGCCGCGGCTTTGCAGGACATCGGAGACGAAGTAGCTTGGCTTGTAGGGATCAGGAGAGATGCCGACCACACAGATGGTGCGGCAGCTTTGCAGAGCATCTCTAAGATCATTATCTTCTCGAAGGATGGGCATGATCATATCATGCGCAGTTTTAGCTTAAATAATTGAGGTCATTTAAGTCATGACTCGATTTTTTGTGAGTTATGGAGAAATTTTTTCGCTCCTATTAAGAATGAAATCATAGAATCTTTTAATTTTTTTGGATTGTTTCTTGAAATTGTATAGGTATTATCTAGATCCTTTTCTTGGATTTTAGTTATATACGCGACCCTGTGCGTTGAAGCGTTAGCCATGAGTTCCGGTTCAATACTTTTAATATAATGTTTTCTCCCATATATAATTAAAATCTGCCGCGAAGAATCCAGGTCAATAATTACTTGACCACCTAAAAAATGGTCGCGAAATTCTGCCGGAATAATATTAAATATTTTATCATCCACCTTGTTGCTTATTACATTCAACTTAATTTTTGGATTGAGCAAAGTGATCATTTTCGATAGAATTCGCGGTAAGCTATTCAGCAGATTTTCAGTATGGTTTTCTATGTCTTTCGTTCTTTTTTCAATGTCCTCCCTTTGATATACATAAAGCTCTCCTTTCGTATCAATTGCATCATATATCCTGCGATGGGGTTCATATATTCTTTGAATATCATAATCCAATTTCGAAAATTCCTTCAGTAAATTTTGAGTATTGCTTATCATTTTACTTATATCATTTTCATTAATTCCCTTCGCGACCATAAATGAAAAAATCATAGCTTCAGCGTAGCTCATGAATAAATCAAATTTATGTACAAATCTCCTCTCAAATTCGGTTGCTTCACTTAATAGCGAAGGTGGTTCTGTGGGGATTTTCCCAATATATCTGTAAGTCCTGATTGGTACATTCAAGCCTTTGATCTTTTTCTGTTTTTCTTGCACAACTTTAAAGGCTCCAAGAAATTCCAAGAAGCTGTTGAAGTCCCTCATCAATTGAGAGACTAATGTATCGTCTTCAAGATCTTCTATTTGGTCTTCTGCACTATTTTCTAAAATATAATATACATGTTGATATAATTTATTAATAAGTTTCTCGTTTACTCTCCAATCTACTGACCTTTTCGATTTGTATTTATCCTCATATAATATAGTTATCGCTTTATGAAATCTAGCTTTATTAATATCTTCTTCAGATTCTATCAATTCTATAATGGGCCTTTCCGTTGAACCAATGCTCGTTACTCTACTGCTTATAAACTTCTTTAGGTCAAAGAAATCATTTTTTGCTTCGAAACACAATGCCCTCTTAATAGTATTTAATCTCTCTGGATCTAAATCTGTAGATTCAATTATATCGTCGAAATATGAATTTAGGTCGGACCAACATGGGCGCGAAATAAAGTATTTTGATGTAAAGTATGTATAATTAATTGGCCGGGATATTTCTTCGTTTGGTTTTATAGGCCCATTCTGCATTAAAAGACTGTCGTATAATTTCTCCCCACCAATAAAAACAAAAATTGCATTTGATAATGTAAAAAAATTCTTAAAATAATTTAATATATCTTCTACTTTTTTAGATTTTTTATTATCAGACTCAAGTTTATCGAGCTCATCTATTACATATATTACTTTTTTATTATAATTGTAATAAAGTAGTTTATGAATTCTCTCCAGGTCAAACTCAAGATTTGCAATGCAATTATCAAACATGTATATTTCATTTGCACTTTCGTTAATTGATTTAGTTTTTATAGTAACTTGCGTGTTTTTATACACAATATATAATGAACCCGCGGAGGCAATAATTATTGGAAAAATCTTATTTAGAAATTCAACAGACATTATATTTATGTACTGGAAAAATAAAGCGAAAAGTCCAGAGAAAAATATTAAAATTAAGCTATTATTCGTTATTGTTAAACTCAAATTGCTTTCGTGTGTTTTTTCATTTATCTGTTCTCTTTGACTTAGACATGAATTCTCTATACTAACCACAGAAGCAATTGCTCTTTGATAAAGCAAATCGATCTCGTTTTTAATATCAATTTCTAAATCAGTCTCATTTGCTATTAAATATAATCTTCTGATGAGATTCTCAATTATTTTTTTGGGATCAACTTCCTCATTATCCGACCTAACATCTAACTGAGCCGCGTTAAGGATGACTATTATCAGTTCTTTATCTTTTTTCCTTAAATCTGATAGTGCTTTGTAAACAAGAGACGTCTTTCCAACTCCCCGGTAACCACTTACAAGGATCGATCCTGTTGATCGCCTATAGAGTTCGTTCGTAAGCTTTTCTAATTCATTTTTTCTACCACCATAATAACCTTCATATTCTTTAATGGTATTCGAAGAATTTGCTAAACCCTTCTCATGAGTACATCCTTCCGTTAGTGTAATTTTCTTTCTTGCTATATTTGGAGAACCTATTGGAATATCCCAGTCGTCCTTTAATACTATTTTCATGGATTGAATCTTCCTTTATTGCTAGATAGTTGGATAGGATCTAATGGATATACATATAAAGGTAAGGATCAAGAACTGCTTTATATAATAAAAAAATATTAATTAATTTTATAATCACCCACTCTTCTTGCACAGCACCCTGTCCATGAATATCAGATTCTCGGGCGATTCCGCCAGCCTTACCTTTTCTCCCCGAACATCGACGATGGCATCAAACCGTGTGAAGTGGACCGGCTCAATTTTGACCAGAGGCTCGCACCCTTTCTGCAAATGCTCTTTAAAGCCATCGATCCTGCCACCGTCTCCCATGTAATTCACAATGCGCCGGAAGAGCTTGGGAAGGATCGCCACCTCTTCCATGATGGCATCCAGGTCGGAGACTGAAAATCCCTTTGTGGTCTTATCGTAAGGCCAAAGTCCCAACCCTTCCGCTCTGGCATGAGTCAAGGCCTCGGTGAGAGGCAGGCGCAGGTCTGAGAAGAGGCCGTTGTAGTACATGGGATAGACCAGGCCGCGGGCAAGAAGCCGGTAGTTGAGGCTCTCTTTAAGAATCGACTCATCCAAATTGATCTCTGCTCCATCTTTCTCCTCCGTCTCTCCGGCAAAGACGAAGGCCACAGGACGACGGAAGCTCTCCGTGCTGCGGGCCAGTATGAACCCTCTCGCCCCGTCCTGGGCCTTGACGACAATGCTATGTGTCTCATTCCAAACGACCTCATTAATTCCTAGATAGGTGAGAAGATAGCGGGCGGCAGCCCTGGCCGGCTTATGCGGCTGGCAAAAGCCCTGGTAGTGCGTTTCCAGAGCATCGACGGCCTCGATGCGAAGCTGTGCATGCCCCCGCGCATTCAGCTCCACAGCCTGGCCGGAGAGCTTCTTCCAAAGAGAGGGGTCTTTGGCCTTGAATCTAATCGAATCGCCATCAGGACTGTAGCCCAATACGTGGAAGGTTCCCTTGATCAGAATAAACGACATTTATATCATCCTAAATAGTTTTTCAATGTACCTATTTTTAGTACTGAGTTATCATTAGAATTTAACTTTTCTTGTTAAGTTATAAAATATTTAAAAACGAATAAATACTAAAGGGGTATTACGATCGACTTGACATCCCCGCAAGCAATCTGGCCAGGATGGCTTGCATCAGTATTGTCCTGCAAAAGGTTTTTTGGCCTGGCGGGATAAACTATATAGAAATGAATCCCAGCCTCGCTGTCTATCTGGGCATGAAGCGCGCCGGCATCAACTTCGCGACCTCTGTGCCCTGCGTCAACCTGCAAGAGCTGCTCGCTAGCATAAACGAGGACGAGCAGATCGTGCATATTCCCGTCACCCGCGAGGAGGAGGGTGTGGGCCTGTGTGCCGGGGCCTGGATGGGCGGGCGAAGGCCGGCCCTGCTCATGCAAAATTCGGGCCTGGGAAACAGTATCAATGCTCTGGCGTCACTTGATATTCTCTACGGCATCCCACTGCTCATGATCATCAGCCACCGGGGGGGCAAGGGTGAGCCGATTGTCGGTCAGGTACCCATGGGCCAGCTCACGGCTCCCTTGCTGGACGCCATGGCCATCCCGCATTTCTCGCCCAGGCTGGCGGATGCGGAGGAGACGGTGGCCGGGGCCTGGAGCCGCGCCTATGCAGGCCGCAGGCCGGTGGCTGTGCTACTGGATTTGGTGTTTTGGAGGGCAAAATGAAGCGAATAGATGCCATTTTCCTGGCGGGGCAGGCTGCCCAGGCACAGGATGCCCTGCTGGTCTCTAATATCGGCTTTCCCAGCCGGGAGCTTTTCTCCGTTAAGGATCGCCCGGAAAACTTCTATATGCTCGGCTCCATGGGCCTGGCTTCCTCCATCGGCCTTGGCCTGGCCCTGGCAGGGCCGGAGCGAAAGGTAATCGTCCTGGACGGGGACGGCTCCGTGCTCATGAACCTAGGAACGCTGGCTACCATCGCCCATCATGCGCCAGAGAACTATCTGCTGGTGATTCTGGACAACTGCTGCTACGGCTCCACCGGATCGCAGCCCACCTGCACCCATTTGGGCACTGATCTTTTTGCCCTGGCGAAAGCGGCCGGCATCAAGAATGTCAAGAAGGTCGATTCGGCGGATGATCTGCCCCAGGTGCTGCAGGGCCAAGGAGTAGTAATAGTAAAGGTAGAAGCGGGCAACGCAGCCGTCCCCATCATCAGCCTCTCTCCTGAGGAGATAATCGAGCGTTTCATGAGATCCGCTCGACTGGCTGCGCTATCTTGAATGAGCCGTCCATAATCCTTCTCTTCAGCTCTTCCGCGAGCCTTATGGCCCGCAGCCGGTCCGATTGGCGCAGCGCTACGGGGATGCTCTTGACGCTACCTGCGGCGGTCTTTAGCTGGATGGCTCCCAGGCGACACCGAAAGACACCGTCAGGACAAACACTGACGCACAGGCCGCAATGAAAGCATAATGCCTCGTTCCAGTTGGGGGTGCCAGTTTCGTTGCTTACGGCCTTCATGGGACATGCCTCCTCCACAAGGCATGAGGTGCAGCCTGAGCAGTTCTCCGGTTCAAACTCTACCTCATTGTCCACGTCAGTCCAGACATCGCCATAATCGGCCTGGCCAATGGCCGTCCTGCAGCTCACATCGTTCACAGGCAGAGCAATATCTCTGTCCTGCCTGGCAATTTCCTCCAGAATAGTCTTGCTGATGACGGGAATAGGCACAGCCCAAGAGCAGATGCACTCCGGGCCGGCGGATGTGACAAAACCGCCCATGAACTCTGCCGCCATTTTGTGCATATCAGCAAAGCCGGACAGATTGGGCCGCTCTTTGCTGCTGCGGGTGCCTGTGCCGAGGACGAAGCCCTCTGCGCCGTTCATGAGAACACGCGTTCCTATGCCTATGCTCTCCAGCAATGGATCATTTTTCAAGGGATTTATCTGGCCGCAGCCAGAGAATGTCGCCTCCCTGCAATGTGGCGCAAAGCCACGAGAGTGAAAGATGGTATTGACTGGCTCAATTCCTGTATTGACAAAGGCCGAGTAGTTCTTAAAGGCATGGCGCGACCCGAAGAGCCGGGCATGTGGCATTTCATCCAGTCCGACCTTTGCATGCAGGGTGCGTTCGTCGTTAGTCTCCACCTCGACGTGAACTTTCTTTCTTTCCACCAGATCGCGAAAGAGATGGCCTCCTCCGTAATTGGGCTGGCTGCGGCTGTGAGCCGTTCCAAATACCATAAGATCCAGGATGCCCAGGTTCTCGTTGGGACAGGGCCCGACCTGGGCGGCTATGCCGTTGATCCAGACCCTTTTTGCCCGGAGAAATGATGCAGGTCTGGCCACGGGAAAGGAGAAGACTGCGTAGGTGCCGCTCATAATCGCTCGGGTGGCAGTAGTGACAACGTCGACCTCGGAGAGCTTCGATCTTTCGCTTGACTCTATCAGAGACGAGATCTCCTGAGCCGTCATGACTGTTGCTTCTCCTCGCTCAACCTTTTTCAGTATCTCAGAATAAGATCCAACCATAACAACCCCCAGCCACTATCATGAAGCCGAACCTGGGCTTACATCAAACCGGTATCATTCAAGTCTGCTCTTATCAAATCCGCCAGACAATCATCGCTTGACAAGCCTGGGTAGTCAAACCATTTTGTTAGGGGGATTCTCAACTCCTCGGTTGCGTACGTGAGCTGCTGAAAAGCGCTAGCAAGTAATGCAATAAATGTCTGCTGCCAAAACGGATCTCATGCATTCGATTCTCGTAATGATTTTCAGTAAGGTTCACCCACGACCAACTCCCCTCCACTGGCATTAATGTACGCAAACCACATGCTTGTTTATACTATTAGGATCATGTGAATTAGTGAATTCGTCAAGGAATTATGACTCAGTAGTTATATCAATCATTCCATTCTAAAGATTATTTCTAGAAACGCCTTTCGCCTTGCGTCCGTCCTATTAATACTATTGTAGGATTATTTCTGCACATTATCCATTCTGAGAAAATAATGCCCTACGACTGGAAACTGCTTTATACCGATCGTTCTCTGAAATAGGCAAAGTCGCAACTCAGGTGATCGCATTGAAGAAATTTATAATTATGGCCATTCTGGCTGCTGTAGTAGTGATGTCGCTCGGTTGCCTCTCACCTCCTGAGGAGAAAGAGGGCGTCTCTACGGAGATGAAGACGGATAATGCCTCCGCCCAAGAGAAGATGCCAGGCAAGATTTCTACCCTGCACATAGGGTACCAGCCCAGTACCCATCAGATCGCAGAGATGGTTGCTTATGAGAAGGGCTGGTGGGCCGAAGACCTGAAGCCCTTTGGCATAAAAGACATTAAGGAGTATGAGTTTCCCACAGGGGTTCCGGAGATGCAAGCCATGGTCGCAGGGGAGCTGGATATTGCTTATGTGGGAACTGCGCCGCCCATTTCTGCCATATCGGCAGGACTGCCTGCCAAGATCGTAGCTGCGGTCAATATCAACGGCTCCGATCTGGTCCTCAGGCCGGATCTGATCTACAATGGACCGGCAACTCTAGCTGGCCTTTCCATTGGCACATTCCCGCCCGGATCGATTCAGGATACAGTCATGAAGAAATGGCTCATGGAAAATGGAGTGGATATATCCAAGGTCGACATTAAGGCCATGGACCCAGGACCTGCCATCAGTGCACTGTCCGCAGGCAAAATAGATGGTGTATTCCTGCCGCATCCAGCGCCATCAATAATTGAGCTGAAAGGCAAGGGCAAGGGGGCAGTGGCCTCGGGCGAGATGTGGCCGAACCATGCCTGCTGCTGCCTGGTGGTCACGGACAAGCTCATCAAAGAGCAGCCTGAGCTGGTAGAGCAGATCATCAAGACCCATATCAAAGCAACTGACTACATCAATGCCCATCCTGATGAGGCCGCCCAGATATATGCAAAGAAGACCAAGGCGAACCTCACGGAAATCGAACATTCCGTAAAGAACTGGGATGGCAAGTGGGTCAGCGATCCTAATGTTCAGATACCATCGACCGTCGAGTTTGCCAGAGTCGACTATGAGATGAAGTATACCCAGAGGGAGCTGAACGAGAAGGATCTCTTCGATACCAGTCTCTACGAGAGGGTGAAAGGTGCAAAGGAAAGCCAGTAGGACCTTGAATGTCCTGAGAAATCAGGGCATTCCCGCTCTTTCCATTTTTGGATTGATAGCTATCTGGCAAGCGGCTGCCTTTCTGGTCAATGACCAATTGACTTTGCCCAGCTTTTTCCAGGTTGTTGCTGCTTTTATGGAAAACTGGTGGTCGATTCTCACCGAGGACCTGCCGGTAAGCTCTCTTCATTTCGCCATCGGCATGGCGGGTGGTCTGCTAATTGCCCTGCCTGTGGGAATGATCATGGGATGGTTCAAGCTTTTTGACAATATTTTGGATCCCATCGTGGAGTTATTGCGCCCTATACCCCCATTGGCCTGGATTCCATTTGCTATCATCTGGTTTGGCATAACCAACACTGCAGCCGGTTTTATTATCTTCATAGGGGCGGTCTTTCCCATATTGATCAACACCTATGTGGGTTTTAGGAACCTGCCGAGAGTGTATGTCGAATCGGCAAAAGTCTTGGGTGCAACCAAAGATATCGATCTGATCAGGTATGTAGCCCTGCCTTTCGCCTTGCCCTCCATTGCGGCCGGCATAAGGATTGCAATGGGAATTGCCTGGATGTGCCTTGTGGCTGCCGAGATGTTCGGGGTGAGCAAGAACGGCCTGGGGTTCAAGATCTGGGACTCTTACGGCCATTACCGGATGGATGAGGTATTCATGTACATGATTGTGCTGGGTCTGCTGGGCCTGGCCATCGATCGCACCTTCCGCTATGTAGTAGAGGACAAGATGCTAAAGTGGCGCGTGGGCCTCACGCAGTAGCTTTTCCAATTGTCCAAATAAATATCTTTTTCGAGATTTGCATCAAGAAAGCGCAAACTAAATGCAAAGCCTTAATATGATATTGGAATTCATCAAAGCCTAGTGGTTCGTTATACGATCGTAATCGAGGAAAGGTCATGAAGAGAAATATCAAGGTTGAACGCCTCAATCAAAGACCGTTGGAGCAACAAGAAATAGAGCTGGTAGAGCGCAAAGGTATTGGACACCCGGACAGCGTGGCGGATGGCCTCGCGGAGTCCATCAGCCGGGCCCTTTGCCAGGAATACCTTGATAGATTTGGAGCGGTGCTGCATCACAATACCGACAAGACGCAGATTGTGGCGGGAAGGTCCAAGCCTGCTTTTGGAGGAGGCGAGGTCATCTGTCCGCTTTACATCCTTCTCACGGGCCGCGCCACCCGGGTCTTCAAGGAAGAGGAGATTCCCGTGGACACCATCGCCATCAAAGCCGCGAGAAAGCTATTGGGCGAGTCGCTCTCCAATTTGGACGTCAACAATCACGTCATCCTTGATGCCAAGATAGGCATGGGCTCCTCAGACCTGCGGGATGTTTTCGGTCGCAAGGTTCCCTCCGCCAATGACACCTCTTTTGGTGTGGGATATGCGCCTCTATCCGAGACGGAGAACATTGTCTTCAATACCGAGCGCGAGCTGATGAGGCTCAAGAAGAGCATCCCCGCCATTGGCGAGGACATCAAGGTCATGGGCATGCGGCAGGGGGACGTCATCAATCTGACCATCGCCTGCGCCATGGTCGATAAGCATGTGGCGAGCCTCAAGGAGTATGCGAACACGAAGAGCGACATCGTGGATCATATCATTGAGTTTTCCAAGCAGTTTACGGCGCGCAAGGTAAACGCGCAGATGAATGTGGCCGACAACATCGAGCAGGGATCTGTTTACATCACAGTCACGGGCACATCGGCAGAGATGGGAGACGATGGAGCCGTAGGCCGGGGCAACCGGGCCAACGGATTGATCACACCCAATCGACCCATGAGCCTGGAAGCCACCTGCGGCAAGAATCCCATCAACCACGTGGGCAAGATTTACAACCTGCTCTCCACGGAGGCGGCCCGAAAGATTGCCGCCGAGGTGCCGGGCATTGATGAGGTCTACATCAAGATGCTTTCGCAGATCGGCAAGCCCATCGACCAGCCGCATATTGCCAGCGTGCAGATCGTGCCCAAAGAGGGCGTAGACATGAAGTCATTGGAGGCAGGGGCCACAGAGATCCTGGACGATTGGCTGGCCAATATTCCCAAGCTGCAGCAGATGCT
>DATLBD010000043.1:0-3844 GCA_035527135.1 Methanothrix sp.
CGAAGCCGCCATCCTGCACAGCCTTGGCATGATCCATTCTCAAGCAGGAGAAAAAGAGAAGGCAGTGGAGAGCTTCAAAGCAGCACTGCAGATCAATCAAGAGCTGGCCGATAGACCCGCGGAAGCAGGAGCCTTCTTCCAGCTCGGCGCTCTGGCCGTGCAGCAGGATAAGATGCAAGAAGGCCTGCGGCTGATGGCCCTGGCCGCCGTAGTCTTAAGGAGCATCAAGAGCGATGAGGTGAAAAACGTCGAGCCGCTGGTGGAGAGGCTGGCTGCGCAACTCAGCTACACTCAGGAGCAGTTCATGGTTATGGTACAGGAGATCTTGCAAAGCTACGCCAAAGACAGGGGCTGGGGGCTGGTGGAGAGAGCCAGGGGCAAATAGGACAAAAGGGGGCCGACCAGATATTCCGTGATTTGCATTGGAATTATCAGGCCCTCTTGCTGCTACACCTCAATACTCCTTCAAGATCTTGTATAGCGCTGAAAAATCGAGCTTCTCTTCATCTCTGGAGAAAGTCATGCCGTACAGCTCCTTGACCGCTGACCCCAAAGTTCCGGGGTTCATGATGCAGGAGACACTAAAGAGCTATGATAAGGAAAAGAGCCTGGCAGCCAGAGCTTCAAAATCGATTTGTCTTTCCAAAAAAACACTGCAAAATCATCCGCCGATAAAGAAAAGACAACCGGGCCTTTGTCCCGTCGTCTATCCGCCCTTCACCTCCGCCACCTCGTCCACCCCGCAGGCGGCGATCTTCTCGGCCAGCTTGGCCAGCACATCTTTTCTCATGCCGCCCACGAACTTGATCGAGCCGACCACCAGGTGCCCGCCTCCGGAGACGCCGCCATTGGGGATTTCCTCCATCAGCTCTTTTACCATCTGGGGAATATTCATTTTAACGGCACGGCTTCGCAGGACGGCAAAGTCTGGGCCGTAGCCGATGGTGACGACGGGCTTGCCGGCAAACCTCTTGCATAGCCGGTCGTGCACCTCGCCACTGGTCTTGCCGGGCGGAGGGAATGTAAACTTGTGGGCGAAGTTCTCGACATCCAGCACATTCATGATGATGCCGTTGGGCAACTTCGTGCTTTTCACATTGCCCATGCTGGCACGCAGCTGCTCGTCAATGGCGGCATTGGCCTGCTCGCATAAAAGTGCCACAATCCTCTGGTGCCGATCCAGCCTGCCCTGGCATAGGATGTCGTTTATCAGCCCCCGCCCATCATTGAAGCGCTGCCAAAATGCCTCGTAGTCCAGAGCCAGAGCAATCTTCTTGAGGTCCTCTCGGCTGTACTTGTCCTCGACCAGCTTTATGTAGGCTGTCGCCTCCGGCGCTTCGCTTCTATCGCCCACCGCCGAGACTGCTGGGAAGTGCCTGATCTTGCTCTCTACCTCAGGATAGATCATGCGGGCGATCTCTGTGGCCAGCATGCCTGTAGTCAGACCAAAATCGCCGCCCTGATGGGCCGGATTGACGTGAGCGATGAGGAACTGGTCCACGATCTTGTGAGGATGATGGTGATCGACGACCAGCATCTCCATGCCGTAGACCTGGGCCTGGCGCATGGCTGGCACATCCTCCTCAGTGGAGCCGTTGTCCATCAAAACAATGAGTGGCATCTTCTGGCCGTGCCGGGTCTGGTCCTCCAGAGCATAGGTCAGATCCTTGGTCACATCCTCCAACTCGTAAAAGGGCGCTTTGCTGGGGGCGCGGCGATAGTTGTAGTACTCAGCATCCGTCCCACCTACTTCCTTAATTAGCGGCAAAATCGCCATCTCTATGGCTACCGCCGCGGTGATGCCGTCTGCATCGGCGTGATGGCGCACCACTATGGGCTGGGACTTGAGGACCGCCCGACGAATCTCCTTGGCCACTTGCTTCATGGCTGGCAAGAGCCTGGTCATGACCTCGCTTTTCACCAGAAACTCGGTCTGGGAGGGCTCGGCGCGTCGGTCAATCGCCTGTTCAATCAGATCCTTGACGCTGGAAGCCTCACCACCCCAAAGGCGCTTCATGGACTTGATCTCCACTTGCACCTGATTGTTGCGCAGGCTCACCTCGCCGATGACCCTGACCATCATCTCGCTGTCGATATCGGCGTAAGCCCTCACTCCCGCCCGTTCAAAGGCGGCACCAAAGACCAGCCCGCTGTCGTCCGCGATGGTAAAGATGGTAGGGCCCCCAGTCTGCTTGACCTGGATGACCTCCCCCTTGATCATGATCTGCTTTCCCACCAGCTTTTGCAGATCAGAGGTCTTGGATAAAGGAAGCTCCTTTTCCACCTCAAAAGTGTTGTACTCCTTCAGCTCAACCGGCTCCAGCTCGATGTTGCCGTTAGGAAGAATATTTCGCACCGCAACGAAGATGGCCTCGCCCACCTCCGGCTTGCTCTTCAGGTATTTGTTGTGGGCCAGGCCCCTCACGCTCTCAGATAGATCCACAAAGGCACCAAAATTGGCGAGGCCATTGACCTTTCCCTGATAAATCTCGCCGATGATAATGTCTTTAACATCACAGGCAGGATCGAGAATATGCACTAGCGGCTTTTTGGCGCAGCGCTCGCATAGCTCCTTTTTGCTTGAAAGCTTTGTCTTACAGACCACACATAGATACTCGCGCCCCAGGCCCTCGCAGGCCGAGCAGCTCTCTGTAACCGGCATCTTGCCCGAGCCGTGGCAGACACTGCATTTTGTCGAGCCGCTCTCCATAAGCTCTTTCATATCCTTATCCGAAGCCTCGCCCAACGAGATGGACTCGGTCTTTCCGCTGCCATCGCAGTTGAGGCAGGGCTTGTCACCTACTACGAGGTGGCCCATGCCCTGGCACCTATCACAAAGATTCATCCTAGAGATTGATGCGCCTCAGGAATTTAGCTATTTTGCAAGGGCCCGGCCATATAGCTCAAAAAAAAAGAGGCCAAATAAGACTAAATAAGATGCCAGCCCTCCCGCGGGCATGCGAGTCGTGGTTTTGCGCATCGGCCACCGGCCGGAGAGAGACAAGAGGATCACCACCCATGTGGGCCTGGTGGCCAGAGCTTTCGGAGCGGAAGAGATGCTCCTCTCCGGACGGGACTCTCACGTGGAAGAGAGCCTGGCCGATGTGGCAACACGCTGGGGAGGCAGCTTTGGCCTCAAGTCGGATGTCTCCTGGAAGGGCGAGACGATGCGCTGGAAGGAGGCGGGAGGAAAGGTGGTCCACCTCACCATGTACGGCTCTAACCTGCCCGATGTGATTGACGAGATTCGCGGCTGCGAGAATATCCTGATAGCTGTGGGCGCAGAGAAGGTCCCGGCAGAGATGTATGATCTGGCGGACTGGAATGTGGCCGTGGGAAATCAGCCCCATTCTGAAGTAGCGGCGCTGGCGGTCTTCCTGGACCGGCTTTTTTTGGGCCGAGAGCTGGAAGAGGAATTTGAGGGCGGCCTTAAGATTGTGCCCACGGCTCGAGGAAAGCAGGTCTTGTATCCGGAATACTGCCAAAAAAAAGATGAATAAAAAAAGGCAAAAAGCATAGCAAAAGCCAATGACATGGAAATTCTGATTGGTAATTGAGACACACGCTTTATGATGCTTTATGATAATTCTAAGATAGTATGAGAATATTAGTAATAGGCATCAACATCAGACACATTGCCCGCTCCGCCAGCCAGGCTGGTCATGAGGTTTTCGCGGTCGATTGTTACGGCGACCTGGACCTGGCCAGATGGGCAAAAGAGACGGCTAAAATGCCCCGCGAGGAAGCGGAAGAGCATATCTCATTTTATATTGAAAAATTTCGCCCTGATGCCGTAGTCCTGGGACCGGGACTGGAAGAGGCGTCTGTTCGTGGAGTGCCTGTG
>DATLBD010000044.1:0-11026 GCA_035527135.1 Methanothrix sp.
TCCATCAATGATTTGAAAGCAAAGGTTTTGGCATTTGTCGAGTACTTCAACCAGACAATGGCAAAGCCGTTCAAATGGACATATCGAGGGAGAGCACTTGCTGCTTAAAATTAGGCTTATTTAAGCCCAGATGTACTAGGATGTGATGCAGAGGTTTCGGCTCTATGGGCGCGACGGGCTGTTCCATCCCTGCGATGAGTATGTTTCGTGAGGCATTGTAGTCTCGGTCACACGAGAATCCGCAATATGGGCACTCATGTACCCTGTCCGAGAGTCCCTTCTACACAATGCATCCACAAGTGGAACACCTTTGGGTGGTGTTCCTGGGATCCACTTTTATCAGCTTTCGACCAGCACTTTCAGCCTTGTACGAAAGCATGAATATAAATTTAGACCAAGATGCGTCATGAATACTGCGATGCATCCCTTTATTGTGGCCTTTCTCCTTCAGGCCTTTGACATCAAGATCTTCAACGCAGATATTGTCGTAGTTATTGACATATAGCCTAGAAAGTTTATGCAAGAAGTTATCTCTCTGGTGGTTTACTTTTGCATGTATCTTCTCTATCTGCTCCTTGATCTTCTGTCGGTTGTTTGATCCGCTTTCAGCCCTGGCTAACCGTCTCTGAGCCTTAGCCAACTTATCAGCAGATTTCTCAGCAAACCTTGGGTTCTCTACAGAATTACCATCCGTATCGACAACAAAGGACTTCAGTCCAACGTCTAGCCCAATCGATTTTCCATTTTCGGGCAATAGCTCAGGCTCTTGGTCTGCTTGGACAATAGCAAACCATTGCTGGCCTGCTCTTTTGATCAGTATTGCTTTGATGCATCCCTGGATCTTGCGATGCATTTTGATCCTAATATCTGCTGTGTCGCATAAAGTTATATAGTTAAAATATAAAGTAACTGTCATGGAATATGTTGATACAAGAGATTGGCCTGAATATAATGCGAAACTCGTTCGAAGAGGCGAATTCTACCTAGATTTGAGCTGCGTTAAGAATTGGGGACGTGAGTTAAGAGAAATGAATAGGCGGAAACGAGGTGCCCCATATAAATATCCAAAAACGTTTATAACTTTTGCATCAATAATATACACTTTTTTTCGGATGCCATATCGCCAGTTAGAGGGATTCATTGACCGTCTTTCCGCCTATGAACCAGGATTAGTGGCTGCTGATTACACTACACTCCACAAACGTATCTCAAAGCAATCCCTTGATTTACAGATACCAGAGAACGATGCTGTTGTTGCAGTTGATTCAACTGGGATAAAGGTAACAAATAGAGGGGATTGGATGCGCGAGAAACATGGAAAGAAAAGGAGAGGATGGCTTAAGGTTCATGTGGCAGTCGATGTTGAATCAAAGAGATTATTGTCTCTGGAAGTTACCGAAGAAGATACCTCGGATAGCGAGGTTTTGCGTCCTTTGTTGGAAGATGTCAACATTGAGGATGCATTGGCAGATGGCGCATATGACACAAATGATGCATTTGAATTTATGAAATCGAAAAGTGTAGATTATCCAGGGATTAAGATCAGAGAGAACGCGGTTGTAGGTAAAGAAGAATCAGCCAGGTCAGATGCAGTTCTTGAATATAAAAAAATGGGCTATAACGGTTGGAAGCAAATGCATCAGTACGGGAGGCGGTGGGCAGTTGAAGGATTCTTCTCATCGATCAAGCGTATATTTGGAGAGACGGTTAGAGCATCCTCGCCCGAAGGAATGGTTTCAGAGGTCAAAAGAGCATTCATTTTGTATAATATACTTATCAGCATATAAACAATTATGTTAAAGTAAATTATGAATTTATGCTAAAAGAAATAATACCATAATAATCATGCGACACAGCACTAATATCTCCTATTTTGGAAAGATGTAATCGGCCATGATCTCGATCTAGTTTGAAGCCAGACTGGTTATAGTTCATGGTCTTGTACGAGCCATACCCCTTGAACCGAACATGCCCTATCTTTCGGCCATTCTTCTTAGAAGCCGAAAGTCCTTTGATATTAGACCAGAGAGTATAGTTGACCATCTGAAGAACTTTGGAGTAGACAAGGTCCAGCTTTGGATTCTCTAGCTTCAGAGAAGGTATCATGTTCTGGGTATCATAGGTCTTGAGCTTGATATCGTTCTCTCTGGTATCATTCACCCGTTCAAGAAGTTTGTTATGAAGCCATCTACAAGCATCCAGAGCTTCAGCTAACTTTTGCAGGGTTGCCTTATTAGGAAATAGTGGGTACTTGTAGCTGATTATCAACGGATATTTGCATGCAGAAATTATATTTATATCAATCGAGTGCAGAGCGAAAGTAATCGGGGCAAAGGACTCCGCTTTCATCCCGCGGCCTGAAGGGAGGGGAGTTCTCGCTCCGTCCTTCGCAATCCTAAGAGTTAAATTTTAAAACTATTACTACCAATACCATGCCCGATTACAAAAGATTATTTATTCCGGCTCTTGCCCCCCTCCTGGGCGTCCTGGTCTTCCTCCTGCTTTTGCCGCCTTCCGTTGCCGAAACACGGGTCTGTGCCGATGGATGCGATTACTCCGCCGTCCAGGAAGCACTCGATGCCGCCTCCCCCGATGACAAGATAGTTGTGGAGAGCGGACTATACCGCGAATCGCTGATCATCGGCAAGAGGGTAAACCTGCATGGCCTGGATACGGGCGAAGGAAAGCCCGCACTGGCGCCGGAAAGCGGGCGAGTAGTTCTGGCCGCCCAGGGTGCCATCTTGCGAGGCTTTGAGATCGGCGGGCCTGCAGGCTCGGATGAATCCAATTCAGATAGCTACAACTGCACTTTGGAGGTCGTCCTTCCTGCCAGCATTTATCTCAATGACTTTGCTGGCATGAAGAGCGTCTGCCCGGAGGATATCGCGTCCTGGAATTCCAGTGACGGCATCAATTATCAGTTCAAAAGCCGGGTTTTGCGAAGCCTCCTGGGCAACTACTGGGATGACTACAACGGAACAGATGAGGACGGCGACGGAATTGGCGACCAGCCCGTTGTCTTGAACGATAGAAATATAGATTATTATCCCCTAATGTTTCCTGTGGACAGCTACCGAATACCTGATGAAAAGGAGACGAAAGTAGAGCTTATCCGTGCCAGGGTAGGCGAGCCCTTCACCATCTCTCTACCCGCCAATCCCACTACCGGTTATGAGTGGAACGTAGATTACGATTATGTCCTGCTCAAAAAGGAGAGCGCTCAGTTTGAGAGAGCCTCCACAGAGACGGTGCGCGTGGGCGCTGGGGGAACTTCCGTCTTTGTCTTCACACCCATAGAGCCCGGCAAGACCACCATCTACTTTGTCTATAAGAGGTCCTGGGAGAATATTGTAGCAGACACGAGAGCCTTCCATGTGGAGATATCTGCTTGAAGCGGATGGGCTATTATCTCCAAAAAAATTTATAGAATTAGTTCCCACAGTTAATCAAAATAGAATCTCCCAGGGATTCTAACCGGTTGGAGCTAATGGTTATGCTTCCTGGGGTGGAGGATATTCATGTTTGGAATATTTTCATTTATCAGTTGGCTGATCATAGGGGCTATCATCGGCTGGATCGCAGGGAAGGTCTGGGTAGGTCACGGTTTCGGCCTGATAGGAAACATAGTGGTCGGCATCGTGGGCTCCATAATTGGGGGCGCTCTCTTCGGAGGGCTACTAGGCACATCAGGCATAGGTGGCTGGATTACATCTATCCTGGGAGCCGTTGTACTGCTAATCATTGCAGGATTTATTAAGAAATAAAATTAAATTCTTAAATTCCAATGGTTTTTGACCATGGCTGAGATGGGAAGGTTAAGGAAGAACGATACCACTGAGATTGTGGTACAGAAGACCGAGTTTCGCGGATCAGTGGGAATCGATATCCGCGAGTATGTGACCAGCGAAAGGTACACAGGCTGGTCCAAGAACGGAATTAGAATCCCTTTGGAGATGTGGCAGGATTTCAAGGAGATCTTAGACAAGGTAGACACGGCAGATAAAGCAGATAAAGCAGATAACGCAGATAACGCAGACAGGGCAGACGAAGAGGACAAGGTCGACACAATGGACAGGGTGGACAGTGCCTAAAGATGATCGTGAAAGGTTTGAAAAGGAATATCGAGATTGGATCCGGCTTATGTCACGGGATGCGGCCTGTAGGCTCTCTGCTTTGCCGCTTCCTGAGCAGAAGAGAATCCTGAAGGCTTACGAGGACTTCAAAGACCCTTGTCAAGTCTTTCGCGAACTGTCCCAAGAGCAGCGAGTAAGGAGCTTGGCAGGAGAGAGTATATCGTCCTTCATAGTAGTAGAAACAAGCTCTATCACCTTCTTTCCATCGATCAGCAGCACAGTTCCCGGCGCGCTTGACTATGCGGTGGCCATGAACCGGCGCCTGTTTTGCCGCAAAAAGTGGTTCCCCATAATCGCCCTCAACTCTGAATATATCCGTCTGAGCCCTGACCATACGCTGGCCTTTGCTCTGGAGCACGAGTTTGAGATGAGCCGCATCTATCAGGAGATCTCCTCCCGTCTCAAGATCATCTCCCCGGATGAAAAACGCGATATAATGAACTCTGCTCATGAAATCTCCCAAGAGAAGCTGACGATAACCCCCGAGGAACTGATAGAGGACGAGCGTCTCATGCATCAGCTCTCTATGTCTTCTCCTCTGCTGCCCAAGCCCTATGCGGAAATGGCCCTGCTCCATTATCTAGAGGCAAATTTGCCTCGCCTTGAGTCCTTTGGCCGGAAGAGCGAGAGCGCTGAGGAGGAAGCATTTGGCGAGGAGCTGGCGGCCGAGTTTTCCAATTGGTCGGAGTTCTCGGCAAAGACCTATGATTTTTTCGTGCGGGAGATTGCCGCCAACCTTAGAGAGGCCAATCGGGGCTACGTCTGAAAGCCAGGACTTGCCAGGAAGTATTTATATAGTGACCACCATCAATCCCTGGTCATTACAATCCTTAAGGAGATTTCAATTTGGCAAAATCCGATATCAAATCTGAGGCTAGTTCAGATCCAAAAACCGAGGCGAAGGCGCCTGCGGCTCCAAAACCGGAGGTCAACATCGGCATGGTGGGCCATGTCGATCACGGCAAAACCACCCTTGTAAAGTCACTTTCGGGCGTCTGGACCGATCAGCACAGCGAGGAGGTTAAAAGGGGTATCTCCATCCGCTTGGGCTATGCAGATGCAACCTTCCGAAAGTGCCCGAGCTGTCCCGAACCAGATGCCTTCACCGTAGACGAGAAATGCTCTCACTGCGGCAAAGATACGGAAGTTTTACGTACCGTTTCTTTTGTGGACTCGCCAGGCCACGAGACGCTCATGGCCACTATGCTCTGCGGAGCGGCCATCATGGATGGGGCCGTACTGGTCATCTCTGCCAATGAGCCCTGTCCCCAGCCGCAGACCAAAGAGCACCTCATGGCCCTCAACATCACGGGTATCGACAGAATCGTGATAGTGCAAAACAAGATCGATCTCATGTCCAGGGAACAGGTAATGGAGCATTATCAGCAGATCAAGGATTTCGTAAAAGGAACTGTGGCCGAAAATGCACCCATTGTGCCTATTTCTGCTCAGCAGAACCTTAACGTCGACATGGTCATTGGGGCCATTGAGACGACTATATCCACTCCGACCCGGGACGTCGACAAGCCAGCTCTTCTGAAGATTGCTCGCTCCTTCGACATCAATCGGCCGGGAGCTAGCCCCGATGCCCTCAAGGGCGGAGTCATCGGCGGCTCTCTCAGCCAGGGCGTCTTGCATACGGGCGACATGATAGAGATCTGCCCGGGCCGGCTCGTGGAATATGAGGGCAGGAAACAGTGGGTGCCCATCCAGACCAAAGTGGTAACACTGTTGGCAGGAAAACAGGTCCAGGACGAGATAACTCCCGGAGGCCTGATGGGTGTGGGCACTCTGCTCGACCCCATCATGACCAAGAGCGATGCGCTGGTGGGACAGGTGGCAGGTGAGCCGGGCAAGCTTCCGCCTGCAAGAACCTCATTTACCATGAATATGCAGCTATTGGAGCGCGTCGTTGGAGTCACGGACGAGTCCAGTGTCGAGCCCATCCACTCCAGTGAGCCCTTGATGCTAAATGTCGGTACAGCCACAACCGTAGGTGTTGTGAGCAGTGCTCGTGAGGGTGGCATTGTTCAGGTGCAGCTTAAGAGGCCCGTATGCGCCGAAAAAGGGGAACGGGTGGCGGTTAGCAGGCGAATTGGTGCCAGGTGGCGTCTCATTGGCGTTGGCACCATAAGCGAGTAGCATGAAGGCAAGCATCGATACCAGTAGCGTGAAGGTAATCCTCGATACCAACGCATTGATGGTGCCCGAGCAGTTCGGTGTAGATATCTTTAGCGAGCTGCTGCGCCTCGGGTATGCAACGTGGCTGGTCCCTGCCTCCGTCCTGGGAGAGCTTCGCTTTTTAGCGACCAGGGCCGACAAAGGAAGGGATAAGATCGCCGCTCGCGTGGCACTGGGCCTGGCCGAGGGCTGCAATGCGGTTGGAGAGGACAATTTTGATGCTGATCAGGCTATCGTTGAGCTCGCTCTTGAGACGGGTGCGGCTGTCTTTACTAATGACAAAGCTTTAAAGAAAAGGTTATTTAGTAAAGGCATCACCGTAATATACCTGCGCCAGGGGCGATATCTAGAGGCGACGAAGAAGGAGTACTGATGTATAAGAAGATGAAGCTTAAGGGTGTGGCCAAGATAGAACCGGATCATCAGGGTGATCCCCTCGAAGCGGCAGTGGAGACGTCACTGCGCGACAAATACGAGGCAGTAGTTGACAAGTCACTGGGAACCATCGTGGCCGTGCTCGGAGCAGATGACATTGGAGAAGGTCACATCCTGGCTGGGGATGGGTCTGTTTACTACGAAGTCAATTTTGATGCCCTCGTCTTTAAGCCCGAGATGCAGGAGATTATCGAAGGCGAGGTAGTGGAGATAGTTAAATTCGGAGCTTTTCTCTCTTTAGGACCGTTCGATGGCCTTCTGCACGTCAGCCAGATCACCAATGAGTATATATCTTATGATGAAAAGAACGCGCGGCTGGTCAGCAAAGAGTCGAACAAGTCCTTAGGTGAAGGGGATAAGGTTCGAGCCAGGGTTATAGCCGTAAGCTTGAATGAAAAAGAGCCTCGTGAGAGCAAGATTGGGCTTACCATGAGGCAGACGGGCCTGGGACGGTTGGAGTGGCTAGAGGCCAATACCAATGAGCAAGCAAGTGTTGAAGCAGAGGCGAAATGACAGAGCAGGCATGCAGAGAATGTCGCAGAATCGTTGAGGGGCAGGTCTGTCCCATCTGTAATTCAGCCTCGCTCAGCAAGGACTGGAGCGGATATGTCGTGATCATCGATCCCAAGGAATCGATCATCGCGCAAAAGCTGGAGATTACCCTTCCTGGCAAATATGCTTTGAAGGTGCGATAGAATTGCGTCTCCTCCTTCTCCCGGATGAGCTGCGGTCTTCACTGAAAGAGCCACTTGGCAGGCTATACAAGGGAAACGGCCTGGAGTGCGTAAAGGCCATGGAAAAAGAGCTTCTTTCTGCCAAGAAAGTTGCTGCGATAGGCGATATGACCGCCTTCTATCTCTTGAAGGCATCCATAGTGCCGGATCTGTTAGTGGTGGACAACAAGACCAAAAGGATGCCGGTTTCCGATCATGTCGCCGAGAAGCTGGATCACGAAAGCTATAAGATGGTAAAGGTACACAATCCGGCGGCAACTCTCACCAAAGAACTCATAGACCTCATCCAGGTATCTCTGCAAAACGATGAGCATGTTAAGATAGTAGTAGAGGGCGAAGAGGATCTGGCAACGCTTCCTGCCATTCTCTATGCGCCAATGCGCTCCGTGGTGGTCTACGGCCAGCCCAATGAGGGAAGCGTTCTGGTTGATGTTACACCCGAAAGGAAGCTGCATGTCGAAGGATTCATGAAGCGAATGATAGTGGAGGAATGAAGTTGGATATACAGGTAATTAATGAAAAGAACAACCCCATCCTGAACCGGAGGGAGATTGTTTTTAAGGTTATTCACGATGAGGCGACGCCTTCCCGAAAGAGTGTTGTGGAGAGGCTGGTGGCAACTCAAAACTCAAAGATAGGCTTGGTCTATGTGGACAGCCTGAAGACGGAATTTGGAAAGCGCGAAACCATTGGATATGCCAAGATCTACGAGACTGCTGAGAGGGCCAAGCAGATAGAGCGAGCTCATATCATTGAGCGCAATACATTTGCCAAGCCAAAAGAAGCCACGCCGGAGGCAAGCTAGATGGCAGCCAAGAAGGGTGCCAAGAAGGGCGGGTCGGTCAAGGGAGTCTCTAAATATTATGAATTGTCCGGCGACTCCATCAAGTCCAAGAAGTCTGTATGTCCCAGGTGTGGCAACGGCGTATTTTTAGCCAGCCATGCAGACAGGCAAAGCTGCGGCAAGTGCGGTTACACGGAGTTCAAGAAATAGACCTGTTGCCGGGTCTTATTCTTGGACCTGATTTCACTCTTTTCTGCATTCCGGCCACCGGGTCGCCTTTAGTGTCTACGGTGGGTTTTAGCATTCTACTGCAAGGTATCTATTTAAGGACAAGAAGTACAATTAATGATTGGTGGTTATTTGGCTGAAATTGGCTTATCTACTCTTATCGCTCTAATGGTGGCGTTTATTATCTTATCCCAGGCTATAAAAATCGTTCGTGAGTATGAACGAGTGGTCATATTTCGTCTGGGGCGCTTTTCCGGAGTGAAGGGTCCAGGCATATTCTTTATCATCCCCATCATCGATCGCGTAATGCTGCTTGACCTGAGAGTCTTTACCATCGACGTGACCAAGCAGGTGGTCATAACCAAGGATAACGTGAGCGTAGAGGTGGATGCAGTCATCTACTACCGGGTGGTGGATCCCTCCCGGGCTATCATACAGGTGGAAAATTACAAGGTGGCTACCTCCTTGCTGGCGCAGACCACATTGCGGGACGTTCTGGGACAGATTGAACTGGATGATCTGCTCTCCAAGCGCGATGAATTGAACAAGAAGCTGCAGGAGATCTTAGACCGGCACACCGATCCCTGGGGAATCAAGGTTACAGCGGTCACACTGCGAGACGTGTCTCTGCCTGAATCGATGAGAAGGGCGATTGCCAAGCAGGCCGAATCTGAAAGAGAAAAGAGGTCGCGCATCATCCTGGCCGACGGCGAGTTCCAATCCTCCAAGAAAATGGCGGATGCCGCCCGGCTTTATGAGGAAGTGCCTGCTGCACTGAAGCTGCGGGAGCTGCAGACATTGGTCGATATCGCCAGGGAGAAGACGCTCATCGTTGTCACTCCCAGTGGAGACACGGGAACCGGGTCTATGGCTGGCCTGACGGCTGCTTTGAACCGTGAGCTTTCCGAGAGAGATACAATCCGAAAAGACGAGGCAAAGAAAGATGCCTTGAGAGATGCCGCCAACGAGGCGGAAAGATTCAGGAGATGAAAAGCAGATGGAGAAGTGCCGGTCCAGCTCGGAATTTGTGGTGAGAGCGGGCCGGCCATCTCTGCCCAGGGGGCAGAGAGGAGCCTATATTTTCTTTTTATCGCTCTTGTTGCTGTTATTGCCTGCTCTTCCCATCGCTTCCGCCACATTCTCCGGACCGGTTTTGGCTGTAGAGCTGAAGGGTCCCATCACTCCAGCCAGCGATGACATCGTCGGCGCCGCTTTGCAGGAGGCGGAAGCAGGCGGTTTTGCAGCAGTGATGCTCCTTTTGGACACGCCTGGTGGCGGACTGACTGAGACCTATGAGATCCTCAGGCAGATGGAAGAGACGAGCGTCCCCGTCATCAGCTACGTTTATCCCGAGGGTGCAGCTGCCTGGTCGGCGGGAACGCTCATCCTGATAAGCTCCGATGTGGCGGCAATGGCGCCGCACTGCATCATCGGCTCAGCCCAGCCGGTGCGGCTCTCGCCTTTGGGCGAAACCGAACCCATCAACGACAGCAAGACCACCAATGCCATCGTGGCCTTGATCGAGGAGAAGGCAAGGGCTCGCGGGCGAAACGCGACTGCCGCCAAAGAGTTCGTCGTCTCCAATCTTAACCTGAACGCTGATGAAGCAAAGAAATACGGCGTAATCGAGTACATCGCGTCGTCGCCCGAAGATCTGGCGAGGCAGATCAACGGCAGCCGCGCTAAAAATGCTACCCTGCTCACAGAGGCCGCCGGGGTGCAGTACTTTCAGCCGCCCCTGAACCTGCTGCTTTTAAAGCTCCTCTCCGATCCGACGCTGGCCGGGCTGCTTATGCTGGTGGGCCTTTATGCTCTCATCTTCGGCCTGTCCAGTCCCGGCATCGGATCGGAGGCCTTCGGCGTGGTGGCCCTGGCTTTAGGGCTGATTGGGCTGGGCTTCAATGTGAATATCGGAGCAGTTTTCCTGCTATTGCTGGGTGTGGGGCTGATTTTAGCGGAGCTGCACAGCCATTCATTTGGAATTTTGGCTGTAGCCGGGTTGATATGCGTAATAGTCGGCAGCATACTCTTTGTTCCTACTAGCTTTCCCCAGTGGTATGTGCCCGGTGGCTACCAACGGTCTATGGCTCTGGCCATCATCCTGCCCTCGCTGATTTTGGGCGCATTTCTGGCCTTTGCCATTTACAAGGTAGCAAGAGCCCGATTTGCTCCACCGGTACTGGGCCACGTTGTCGGTGAGGAGGCACAGGCCATTGACAGGCTGGACCGGGAGGGCTACGTGCTCTTCCAGGGAGAGTACTGGCGGGCGGAGGCCGAGGATACGATAGAGAAGGGCGAGATGGTGCTGATCACCGGAAAGGATGGGGCCCGGCTGAGGGTGAAACGACGGTGAAACGACGGTAAGATTTGAAAGAAACTATGCTGAATATGGTGGAAAAGCAGGTCGAAAGTAGAAAGAAGCATATGTCTTTAAGCTTATGTCGAGTGCAAGAGATTTCAGAATGTGCAGAAGAGGTATGAAAAAGATGAGCAAGATTTGGACATTGGCCTTAATTGCAGTATTGGCGACT